>NZ_JACHVB010000034.1 GCF_014230085.1 Ruficoccus amylovorans
CCACCTCGCGGCGGTCGAGGCTGTGTTCTTCTACGAGCCTGAGGATCAGCTCACGCTGTTTGGGTGAGCAGGTCCAGGTGTCGGCTCCGTTGGACAGGCCCGGGTGCGGGTCCCGGCTGCCTGCCTTGCGGCAGCCAGCCGGTCTGTTGGAGCTCGCGGTCCACGGAGGTTTGGAGCAGGCGGTACACCCGCTCCGACTCCTCCGGGACCTGGTTGATGTCGCCCAGCTCCGCCCGGATCGTCACCCCGTACTGGTGCGACGAGTACCCCGGCAGTCCGAGCTTCTTGCAATAGTTGGCCTCCAGTACGATTGCCATGAGGGCCTCCTTTCCTGGTTCATCGACCGGTCCAGATACAATAAGACCCGGGCGGCGGTCGATCCGCCCCGGGTCTCAGATAACGGAACCTTCCGCTATCAAAGGTATATAACGCAGAAAGGGCGCGAGTTGCCGGTGGATGAGGGGGGTGGTTCCTGTGTGGAACGTGCCGGATAGGGAGCTTCAGTCCACTCCTGAGGGTTTTTAGGTACTTGTGGTTCGCCTTCCTCGTTTCATGTCAAGTAACTCCCGTGCCACGAGGATGTCCCCGTGGATCTCCGCCAGCCGGGCGGCCAGGCCCTTGACGGGCTTGGGCAGGCTGCGGAACTGGACCTTGTCGGTCGAGCTGATCGTGTTGGTCGTATGCATGTCATTGATGTGGGTTGGCCGGGGGACTAGCAGATGGCTACCCCGGTCTCCTCGTCGAGCATGGGAAGGTCCTCATCCCGGACGTCCACGCGCCCGTAGACGAACTCCAGCAGGTCCAGATGCTCCGGGGAGATCGCACCCCGGCGCTTGAGGTCCCGGATGTCGGCCTGAAGATCCAGGGCCGGGTTGAAGCCATCCTCGTACTGTGCCAGGGTGGAACGGTACAGCACGTCCCCCCAACTGCGGATGCTCCGGGCCTTGCCGTAGTACTTGAGGATGTGCAGACAGGTCAGCTCTCCGGGCAGGAGCTCATCATTGAGTACCTGCTGCCGGAGGGAGGCCATGAGCCTCTGGCTGACCTTCCGGGTCTTCGGATGATCGTCCTCCGGGTCGAGGTAGCCGAGGAACCTGTTCCCCTCCGCCAGTACGAACTCCAGTCTCCCCTTCTTCTCTGAGAAATCTATCCTTTCATGAGAACAGCAGAAGTCCTTTAAGATTGATGTTATAGCAGCGGACCCCTGGAGCCCCACCGTAAAGATCCGCTTGAGGATCCATAGGGGGTCTACCCCATCATGGCCCGAAGAAGGGTCTTCAACGTCTACCCGGGCCTCCGTGAGGGTGATGTTACCGTCCAGGGAGTGGTTCGGGCGGCGGTCCTGGTTCATGGCGGGGAGCTTCCCTGTCCGGCCGTTCTTCTTCGACTGGTGGAGTTTGTCGATCCGGACCTTGAGCTCGTAGAGGCGGGCCTCGTCGGCCTCTACGGTCGGGTTGGTGTCCGGGGCCTCCGGGTAGTCCAGCTCGTCATGGTCTGGGCTCATGCCGGGGTACGCGACGCCCTCGGCCTCCTGGTGCTCCTCCTCCCAGCGGGGGCGGTTGTCGTCCAGCCAGGCCTGCTCCATGATCTGGTCACTGACCGTGCCTCCGACCGCCCGGCGGGATGTCTGGGCCCGGGGAGACTCTCCAGCATAGTCGGCCCACTCGGCGTCCTGCCCGTCGTCCTCGTCCATCTCCCAGGGGAAGGGACCCTCGTCGTCCACGGCGGGGAACTTGGGCCCGCGGCCCTCGACCACGCTCCATCCCCGGGGGGTGCTGCCCTTCTCGTCGTCACCGCCGGCGGGCCTGAGGTCGTCCCGGTAGCTGACGGTGTCCCGGTAGGGCTCACGGGTCTTGGGGTCCGCCACGGGGTTGAGGGGGCCTCCGCTGAAGATGATGGCGTCCATGGCCTGCGGAAGCAGGCGGACGTGGTTCATGCGCAGGTTGTTGAACAAGAAGTGTCCGATCTCGATGATGCCGTCGTCCTTGAGGATCTTGAGCCGGTTCTTGAGCTCCTTCAGGGACATGAAGCAGTCCTCCGCCATATCCTCGCGGGACCGGGCCCACCAGAGGTAGCCTTTCTTGACGACCTTCAGGCGGAAGGACTTCTCGCTCAGGTTGTCAGGGTCGTGGTCCCCGCGGGCGGGGGAGAACCAGTAGACCAGCTGACTCAGCAGGAAGATCATGGCCCGGTCCCCGTCGTAGTTCTCCTTGACGAACCGGACGACGCATCCGGGGATGAAGCGGTTCTCCGAGTCAGGCTCGCTGCTCTTGCAGCACAGGTGGGCGAAGGCGTACCGGGATATCGGTAGCTCGAAGGGGAGGTTTTTTGACATGATTTTGATGAATTGAGGTGTCCTGCCTCATTGAGATGCACGAATGAAAGGTGGTGGCGTCTCGAATGAACTTGGCCGGAGCTTATGATGGATATTGCTTAATGATGGTTGTTTAGAGATCGTGGAGAGAAGGTATATCTCACGTTCTGCGTGTGCTGATCCGTAGATTACCCATAAGAGCTTCACGCACTTCGCTCACACGAAAGCGTACCAAGTGCCCGAGCTTATAATAGGGGATTGTCCGGTTTGCAGTTTGAGCACGAAGCCAACGTAAAGAGGGCCTACAGTTCTCGGCAAAGAGATGCTCAAGCAGTTGCTGGGCATCGACGAGAGGCTCGTTGCTGTGTGTAGTGGCAGACTGTTGTATATTCATGCGTCCATCATACAACAGGGGCATGGGCGTCAACATGCCGCAGGTTGAGGACTTCCGCTACTCGCTTAGCACCAGTGAATTATCCACTATCGTAAACGGGAAGAGTTTACTTATCCGTTCCTCTACGTTCTTTTTGGCCTTGCTCCAGGCCGAGCTTTCCGAGTATGATTCACTCCCACAGCCCTCAATTACTAACTCGTCAAGCTCCCCTGCGCTATAAGCCTTAACCAATATGTCCGTTGAGTTTTTCTTGCCCAGCCGGAGTGCTCCGAGTTGGACCAAGAATGCCCGACGCTTCTGCTTGCTGATTCCACTTCCAGATAATGCAGGGATGGGATGAGCTTTCTTACCCGGATATCGTTTTGGTCGATGGGCCTTAAGTAATGCCTGAAATTCCTTGGTCAGAGTGCTGTCAGAGCAAGATTCCCATACTTCCGGGGTGATGAGTAGTAGCATCATATCGGCGGGGTTATTGGCTTCTTTGACCATGCGTAACGCACTCTGTGCAATGGCACTCACCATGACGGGTGTTGTTGCGGTGAAGGAGCCCTTGGTTGGGGCTGCGTAACTCAAAAAATTTGCCTTAGCCTTGGTATCGAGGTCTTGCCAAGACAAGCCTTGTTTATAGAACTCAGGCATATAACGAAAGGCTGTGAGTCGTCGCCGGACATCAATAGGAAACTTGCTTTTTTCATCACTATGATTAGTGGCACAGTATTGCCTGAGAATATCGGACTCCCTGCCATGTTCCCAGAGCAGGCAGGCTTCGAGTTCATTCTCTGGCACACTTCCAAATTTCCAGTCGTAATCGGGAGGGAAGACGACCTCAGACTGTTTGTCCAACATCTCCTGAGACTTGTTAGCTAGGCGTCTGTGAGAACCTTTACCCATAGGGCTAATTTATGGATGAAGAGAATATCAGTCGATACCTTTCGCAATACATGCTGATTGGGGGAGCTTTCCCGGTTGGTAGATATCGACTGGTTATTCCCGGATCAACCCATGGGAAGATACCGCCCATCCTGTTTTCTCATGGCAGGAAGCGTTTCTCCTTTAGGTACGATGCGCCAAAACTCGTCAGCGTCTTCTGTGCTTTTTAGGTCGAGATAGTGTTTGCGTATCACGGCTTCGGAGTTGCCTGCTTGGAGAGCTGCGTCTCCGACTGATCGAAAAGCGCCGACAGTCATTGAGATATAGGTGTGCCGCATGATATCATGAGGGAAGCTGAATATTTTGCGCACATCCATCCAAAGACTGTGAAAACGGCGCGTTTTTACAATCGGGTGTCGGGATATGGGATATTTTTTTAACCATAGGTGAAGGTTTGGTTGAATCTTTACCTGGCGCTTTTCATTTACCTTGGAGGTTTCCGGCTCAATGAGGATGATGCCGGTGTCCAGACGGATGTCTTTTTCTTGAAGTTTAAGAATTTCGCCTGTTCTCCAATCGGGACGTATGCCTGCGAAGAAAGTAAGGGCAAAGTATGGTACAAGACTACCGGGTTCGGCCCACCATGACCCGTCCTTGTTCTGTTTTCCCCGGTAACCTTCCAGCCAGTGCATCAATTCTCGTGTTTGCTCCGCGGAAAAAGTATCTGCAGTACCTCGACGGTTTTTGATCTTAAACTTAGGAACCGAAATAATAGGGTTTTCGGATACAGTCTTTTGAGAGAGGCAGAACTTGAAAAAAGTACTCAGATAGCCTCTGCGGTTATTCCATGTCTTAAGAGAATGGGCATGTCTGGCCCCTTTCTGCTTGCCCTCCAGATACTCTTTCAGTTCCTCGGGTTGAATTTCACTTATGACTTGCCCTTCAAACGCGGTTTTGAAGGTTGCAAGTTCATTGAAAATTGAACCGAACTGTCGAGACGAGAGAATGCCTCTATCTACTTCTTTCTCTTTATGTTGACGATAATCTATGATCGCGTTTTCAACAGATTTGGATTCTGCGGCTTCCTGATAATGGTCTAGCAGATAATTGACTGCGAAAACCAAAGATTTCTTGGAGTCAGATTTCTGGAGAAGGCTTATCGCGGCGACTGCATCCTTATTCTGATCGTGAGTCAGGGTTGTGAAGATCGTCTGCCCTTCTGAGGTTTCGTTCAGGTAACGCACCTCCAGTTTCTGTCTTTCGGCGACGGCCTTGCTTCGATTCCTGAAGTTTCGACGGATGCGTTGGCCGTTCAGGGTACCCGACAAACGCCAGACTTCCTCGCCGCTTGGGTTGGTATACTTCGTGATCTTGAATCGACTTTTGGCCACCTGTTTTGGGGATTTGCCAATCCAAAATGGCAAATCCCCGCAAAACGTCGATAAAAAATGGCGGGATGGACGGGACTCGAACCCGCGACCTCCGGCGTGACAGGCCGGCGTTCTAACCAACTGAACTACCACCCCTTGAAAGGGAAAGAGGCCGAAGTTAGTCGATGGCGGGGACATGTCAAGCGGGCAATTCGCACTTTGTTGAAGAAATGTTGTTTTTTTGTCGGTCTGGCTGGATGGATGAGGGGTGATAGCTGTTCCGGGCAAGGCTGGTCCTTGATTCTCGCCAAAGTTCGCTGTTTACCCGCTTGGCGAGCAGGCCTAGTTTGGTGACGAGATGCCGGAGAAGGAAAACGTGGGCCGCAGTTTGGCCGCCATGATTCGCGCCCGCGCAGGACGTGGCAAAGGCGGTGCGCTGGCAGCAGCGGTGGCTGTGCAGACCGCTCTACTGCTGGTTGCGGTGGGGGTGATTATCGCCGTGCCTTCAGGAAAAGATGAAGCGGCGTTCAAGGCCGGTAAGCGCGTCTCCCTGCCGCCCCGCGAATTGGAGCATCGGGCCGCGCTGAATGATTTTCAGCAGGCGGCGGGAGCGGCGCTCCCGGTGGAGCGGTTGAGCACGGAGTCGCTCTTGCCAGAAAATTCCCTGCCGGAGCTTCCGGCGTTGCCGAGTGATAGCTTCAGCCCCTTGGTGCAGGAAGCTCCCGTGCCCGAGGCGGACGCTCTGCTGGCCGAGTCCGGGCTGAATGCCGCGTTGACGGGGTTGCCGGGCGGTTTCTCCGAACTCGACCTGTTCGGCATTCGCGAAGGGGCGGGGCGGTTCGTGATCCTCGTCGATACGTCCAACTCCATGTTCGAGCGCCAGCGTGACGGCGTGAAGTACCGTTTCGACTTCACGGTGATCAAGGACGAGATCGCCGCGCTGGTCGCGGGACTTCAGCCCGATACGCAGTTTAACCTGGCGATCTACGAGGGTGGCTCGCTCGCCTGGCAACCGAACCTGATGCCAGCGACGCTGGAGAACAAGCAGGCGGCCGAAGCCTGGCTGCGGGGGTTGAGCGAGAGCCCGAGTGCATCGATTTCCTCGCGCAAGAGCCCCGGTCCCCGGTTGATCGAGGGTGGTGGCACCCGGCTAGACACGGGGCTGCGGCAGGTGTTCGGGTTCGAGCCGGAGGTGATCTTTATCGTGACGGACGGCGAGATTAACCGCAGCGGGCGAACCATCCCGCAGGATGAACTGCTCGATATCATACGCGGGCTTCAGCGCGGATTGGCCGAGTCGGCCCGCATTCACGTCATCCACTACCAGACCGCAGTGACCAAGCCCGAGGAAATCGCCACCATGCGGGCAATTGCCGGACGCAACAGTGGTCGTTTTCGCCAGGTCGAGGCGGTTTTGCTGGAGTGAGTTTGTCGGCGGAAAACGTCTGTTCAAAACGCTCTCATTCCGATTCTTCCCGAGTTTGACTGTTACCGTTCTTTCGAAGGAACGTAGTTCCGTTTCAAAAGTTTATGGGGAGAGCGCGAGCGGGTTTTTTCAAAAACACCCGCTCGCATAACCCTCAAAGCTACTTTGAAGCGGAAAAGTGCTCAGCGATTTTCGTGCAGACAGTTGCGCCAGTAGTCCGCTTCGCCGGGATGGCCGTGCTCCCGGAGCAGTTCAAAGGCGCTAGCCTCGTCCGGTTCGTCAACGGCGTGTCGGGGATCGCCGGGGAGTTCCGGACGCACGGCCCGAACGAGCGTCCAGCAGGCCCAGGCGCGGGCGGATTTTTGCTCCCGGCGCTTGCCGCGCACACGGTCGGCCAGGTGCTGGAAGTGCACGCGCGGATTGCCGATGAAGGTGCCCCCGGGGTTGTGCCGGATGATCCAGACCAGGGCCCGGTAGGGCAGGGGCCAGTCTTTCAGGACGGGCTCGCTGCCGTCGAGCCGGGCGAAAAACGCGCGGTCCAGCGCCAACAGGCTACGGGCGGAGAGACCGCGCTGCCAGAGGGTTTGCGCGTAGGCCAGGGCGAGTGGGTAAAAGGCTGCGCCGGGGTCGTCGCGGTGCGGGGCGAGCGTGCGCCAGGACATTTCCGGCAGGGGCGGAGGAAGGTGCGGGCAGGGAGGGTGGCCGGGCATGAGGGAAAGATTTCCGTAGGCGGGGATGGCTTGCAACGTCATTATGGATGCCCTTGAATGCGCGGACTTTGGCTAATCAGGAAAATAAGGAACGGCGCGAGGTGCAACGCGTCAGCGGGTGGGAACGACTGGCGCTCGGGCTGGGATGTCTGCTGCTCAAGCTCTGGTTGCGCTCGCTGCGCATGCGTGCCGACGAGCACACGCGCAAGGTCTTGGGCAACCGGAAGTCCGGCGTTGAAATGCTCTGGCACAACCAGTTGTTCATGACGCCGGAGATGGCCCGCCGGTACATGTTCTACCCTGGGCGGCGCATCCACGCGCTGATCAGCGGGAGCAAGGACGGGGCCTGGCTGGCTGGAGTTTTCGAGGCGGTCAATGTTGTTCCGATTCGTGGCTCCAGTAGCTGGCGCGGGACCGAGGCGCTGCGCGAGATTGTACGCATCCTGAAGGACGGCGAGGACGTCGGGATTACTCCGGACGGGCCACGCGGTCCCTGCTACAGCGTGCAGAAAGGCGCGCTGATGGCGGCAAAGATGGCGCGCACACCAGTGACGCTCATCGCGATGAATCCCTCCCGCGCCTGGCGGCTCAAGAGCTGGGATCGCTTTTACATCCCGGTGCCGTTCACACGGGTGGAGGTGAAGGCGGTGGGCTTCAGCGACTACGAGGCCCTGGTGAAGGAGGCCAACGCAGAAGAGCCGGCTGCGTATGTACGCCGCCGGCTGCTCGAGCTTTCAGGGATTCCGGACTGGAAGCCGGAGAGTTGAGGAAGCTTAAAAGGTCGGTGAGGTGACCGAGGTTCCGTTGGCGGCGACGGTGAGGTTTTCACCTTCGGCCCAGATCTCGTCGTTGATGAGAAACTTGAAGGTCAGGCCGCCCTTGGCGCTGGTGGTGGACCAGGTCCAGTCACCGTCAACGCAGTCCATCAGCAGGCCTTTTTCCCAGGACATGCCGCCGCCTTCGCCGCGGACGTAGAGGTTGTTCCCCCAGCCGATGTCCACCTTGGCGATGATGGTGGTCAGCGGGGTCGCGGTCTTCTTTACCGTTTTCTTGGCGGCGGCTTTCTTGACCGCTGCTTTTTTGACGGCCTTTTTGGCGACCGGTTGAGGAGCGGGTGCTTGTTTGACCGCTTTCTTCACAGCCTTCTTTGCAGCTTTTTTTGTAGCCATAATATTATCTGTTTAGATTGGGGGCAGTTCGAATTAACTAGCAGATGGAGGGCCAACTGCAAGAGGAATTCCTAACCGCCATATAATCGTGACCATCACGTGATGGCAGGTATTGGTATTAAGCTATCCGTATTGATCTGTCGCCGGGTTGGCAAGGTTTAGTTCTTGGGCGGGAACGGATGCTGGGTGTTGATACGGGCGAGCGAGTCGTTCAGGCGCATACCCAGGACGCGAGAGAGGTTGAGGAACAGCTTGCTGGAAATAAAGGGGCTGGAGCGTTGGAGTTTGACCAGGCTTTCCCAGTCGAGCACGAGGAGTTTTCCCTGGGTACGGGCGGTGACATCGGCGGTGCGCCGCACGCGGGAGACGAGGCCGACCTCGCCCACGACATCACCCAGTGCGAGAGTGGAGAGCACGACTTTTTTCTCATCGATGCCTTTGCTGACTTCAAACTCACCATCGATAACGACATACATCTGGTGTCCGTGTTCCCCCTCGCGGATGATGTGGCGTCCCGGTTCACAGTCTTCCAGATTGGCGAGCAGGATGAGCTTTTTGGCCTGCCAGCGGGTCATGCCCTGAAAGACGGGCGAGGACTCGATCAGCGTCTTTCGCAGGTTAAAGCCGATCACGTCCCAGAGGGTAATCAGGCGCGTGGTGGAGAGCAGGACCGGGGTCAGGATGATGTCCGCCGCGAAGGCCAGCAGCATGACAAACGCGCTCAGCAGCCCGAACTCCATCACGGGCAGGAAGCTCGAACAACCCAGCACGAGAAACCCTCCGGCCAGCCCGAGCGAAGTTGTCATGACCGGGAAAAATTCCGCGCGCAGAGAGTTGGCGATGGCGGGCGTTTCCTCTTTGCAGACCTTGAGCTCGCGGTTGTAGCGCACCATCAGGTGCAGGGTGTCGTCCACGGCGATACCGATGGTGATGGCCGCAACCATGCAGGTGCCGACGTTGAGCGAGATGCCTGTCAGCCCCATCATGCCGAAAACCACCACCACGGGGAAGATGTTCGAAAGCACGGTCAGCAGACCCGCCCGGCAGGAGAGAAAGAGCAGCGCCACGGTCAGGAACAAAAACACGATCATGCTCGTGAGCGAGAGCACCTGCCCGGTGATGATCTTGTCCACCGCTCTGGCGGCGAGGACGGATTGGCCGGTCACGCTGAAGGCGTGTCGCCCGAACGCGCCGCTGTTGAGTTTGTCCTCGATCTCGTGGACAAGGCGGTTGAAGGCGCTGCTGTCGTTGATGTTGCTGCGGATGGCGATATTGACGGCGGAGAAGTCGCCGCTGACGTACGGCTGGAGCGTCGAGCGATGGAAGAAAATCAGGTACTGCGCCACGAGCGCGTCCTTGTCCGGGACGTGGAGTTGGCCGGGGTCGTCCCCGAACATGGCGGAGTTGACCAGCGCGAGGTAATCGGTGAGCGAGAGCACCTTGTCGAGGTCGCCGCGCTCCCGTAACCATTGGCACAGTTGCTCGACCTGGTGGAGCTTTTTCGCCTGCCGGTACTCGCCCGGTTCACCCTCCAGCGTGATGTAGGCGACCTTGCTGCCGCTCAGGCGCGTGGCCACGGTGTTCAGCTTTTCCAGAATGGGGGAGTCGGGCTTGAGAAAGCTCAGCAGGTCGTTGCTCACCCGGATGCGCGGGATCAGAAACAGGCATGGCACCGCGATCAGCGTGAAGATAGCCATGACGGTTTTCGGGCGCGCCACCACATGCGTCATGATGATGTGAGTGAAGCGTCGGGCGAGGCGGCGCTGGCGCGTTTCCCCGTTCTGGTGAGGCGAGGCGGCCTTGATGAAGCGGCCAAAATAGCGCAGGTAGGCGGGCAGGAAAATGACTGAAACCGCGAAGCGGGCGGCCAGCCCGAAGGCCGCGCTCAACCCGAAGTCTTGCATGATGGTTAGCGCGTTGATCCCGGTGACGGCGAAGCCCAGGGTCGTGGTGAGCGCGGTCAGAACCAGCGTCAGGCCGATGCGGCGGGCGATGCCCTCGATAGCGGCGAGTCCGGCCGCGCCCTCGTCACGCAGTTCGCGGTACTCGTTGAGGATGTGGACATCCTCGGTCGCCCCGATGATGAGGATCAGCGCCGGGACGATGTAGTTGAGCATCCCGATGGGGATACCCACCATCGCCATGAAGCCGAGCGTCCAGATAGTGGCGATGGCGGCGTTGATCACGGGGATGATCGACACCTGTATGCTGCCCATCATCAGGCCGATGAGCCCGATCAGGATGAGGCAGGAGAGGGGGAGCAGGAGTTTCTGGTCGGCCAGGATGTAGTCACCCATCCAGACGTGGATGGCGGGCGCGCCGACCTGGAAAACCCGGTCAAACTTGCCCTGATAACCGGCAAGGATTTCCTCGATCCCTTCGTAAACCTCGTGGTCGTAGGCACTCTCCGTGCCGGTGGGCGGCTTGAGGTAGAGCGTCAGGAGCGTGGCCTCGCCGTCCTCGGAGAGGATGACCCGGCGCAGCAGCGGATTGGCCAGGGCGAGCTCCTTTTCCCGTTCGGCGGCCTCCGGCGTTTGCGGGAGCTTTTGCAGCAGCGGCGAGGTATCGACCCAACCGCCCGCGCCGCGGATGTTTTTCGCGGTGAAGAGGTTCTCCTCCCGCTGGACCTGCGGGAGTTTTTTCAGGTCGAGGCTGAGTTGCTTGAGGATGGCCAGCTTTTCCGGGCTGAACAGCTCGGCATCCTCGACATAGACGGAGGCCAGCCGATCAGAGCCAAACTCCTCGCGCACGGCCTCGTAGCGCTGGCGCTCGGGACTGTCGCGGGGGATAAGCTCCTCGGTCGAGACATTGACCTGTAAATGCGTCGCCTGCCACAGCCCGAAGGCGGTGATTAGCAGAAAACCCCCTATGACCCACGGGGCGTGCCGATAGCAGAACTGGAAGAGACGCTGCACCCGTTAAGTAGCCAGCATGGATACCATTACCCATCCTGATTCGCGATGAGCATGAGGCTTTTACCTATGTTCACAAGCGAAATACGTGGGGTGGGGACTGGAAATCACCCTCTGTTTGAGAGGGCTGGTCAGCTCTTGGTCTTGGCGTCCTGGGGGGCTTCGAGGATTTTCAGCAGTGCTTCGTTGCCGTTGGTCTGGTCCTCCAGAGCCTCGACGGTAAAGACCTCGTCGGGGATGGGCTTGTTCAGCCGGCCCTTGATCACGGTCATGATCGAAGTGGTCTTGGTGGCGTGGCTGTTCATGGTGGCCCGGCGCGGACGCTCAGTGGGGCCGTCGATTTCGTGCGAGCCGTAGTCGAAGCCGTTGAAGGTCTTGAACGGCTCCTTTTCGCCCTCGTTGTAGAACTCGATGCGCAGGATGTTGTAGGAATCCTTGTCGATGTAGAGCAGGCGGCTGGCGTAGTCCTGGCGGTCGCTGATGTCGATGTTGGCCGGGGCCGACATGATGACGTAAACCTCCTTGCCCTCGATCTCCTCGTCGAGCAGGCGGTAGTACTGGAACTCCTCCGGGTTCTCCTTGCGCAGATCGTCGAAGGTGAAGTCAGAGCCCATGAAGGGCGTGTTTTTCTGCGAGCCGGTGATCTGGCGCGGCTGCCCGAGCGCGGGCAGGTAAAAATACTGCTCGGCCTCCTCCTCGCCGGGCTTTTCCAGTGTCAGCAGGGAAACCCCGCTGATGTCTTCGGGGGAGAGAAAGCGGATGAGATAGCGCAGGTTGCCGTCGGCGTCTGGTTTGATCGCACTGATGAGTTCGCGCACCTCGACGTTATCATTTTCATCCATGATAACCATCTTGATCAGCTCGACCTCGGACTGCGCAGCCTGATGCTGCTTGAGCTCGGCCATGATCTCGTCGGCCTTTTTATAGTTGGCCTTGCGGAAGCCGGTCAACGGCAGCACAAGGGCGAGCAGCAAGGACGCAATGCCTATCCGTGTGAGAGTCATAGCAATAGCAGAACGCCGCTTAATCTAGACGATTAGCGGATATTGTCAATCCGAAGTATTTCCCCGCATACACCGCCGACAGGGGCGGGCGGGTCAGCTCAGCGGGCGTGGATTGTCAATCAAGCCGAAGGCGAGGGCCTGGCGGGTCAGCCCGGCCACGTCGTGCACACCGAGTTTCTTCATCAGGTTGGCGCGGTGGGTGTCGGCGGTTTTGACGCTGATGTCGAGCTTGGAGGCGATTTCCTTGCTCGTGCAACTCTCGGCGATGAGCTGGAGCACCTGCCGCTCGCGCGGGGTCAACTCCTCCAGGGAATCCCCCTGTGTGGGGTTGATCATGATCTCGCGCATGATGTCCACGATGCGCGGGCCGAAGTAGCTCTGCCCGGCGACAATTTTTTCGATGGCCACCTCCAGTTCGTTGAGGTTGGCGTCCTTTTCGATAAAGCCTTCGATCCCGGCTTCGAGGACTTTTTTGACCACGTTCTTGCTCGGGAAAGCGGAGAAAATGAGGATGTCGGGCTTGCGGTCGTTGTTTTTGAGTTGGCGCAGGACTTCCACGCCGTTCAACTGCGGGAGCATGATGTCGAGCACAACGATGTCGGGCTTTTTCTCGTTGATCTCGCGCAGGGCCTCGTGCCCGTCTGCCAGCGCGCCGACGACTTCTATTCCGGGGTACGACTCCAGCAGACGGCAGATGAGGTCCCGCAGGATGGTTTGGTCTTCAACAACAACGACGCGTTTCATGAGGAATTTTCACCATAGTACAAGCCCCGTCCGCCGCTTGGCAATCCCCTTTCGGGGGAGGGAAAGGGCCGTCTGCAAGGGGTTATTTGCCTGAGAAGCTGCGGGAAAATGCCTTGGGACGGAGGCGAATTATCCGTACTTGCGGTTGGCGGTCCGGGTGTTTTGATAAGCAAAGAGGAGTATATTAGCCGTTGGTGGAAAACTCCTTCACCATGTCCAGCAACCGGGTGGGAATCGTGCCCTGAATGAGTACGCCCTCGTCCTGGGCCTCTTCGGAGCGGACGGCGCCCGCCTGGTGGAGCTTGCCGATGAGGTCGTAGCGATCGTGGGGGATGAGCAGGGTCATGGCCTGACCAAACTCGCGCAGCATCTGCTCGCATTTGTCCAAAAGCCTGTCGATGCCCTCGCCGGTGCGGGCGCTGATGAAAATCGCCTCCGGGTGGTCGTGGCGCAGTTCGGCTTCGTTTAGCCCGTCGATGCCGCGGTCGATCTTGTTAAAGACGGTGATGGTGTTTTTCATGTCCGCGCCCAGTTCCTTGAGCACGCTGATGGTGGTTTTGAAGTGCGCCTCGGCCTCGGGGCTGGACGCGTCCACCACGTGTATCAGAAAAGTCGATACAATGGCCTCTTCGAGCGTGGCCTTGAACGCCTCGACCAGGCGGTGGGGCAGGCGGCGGACGAAGCCGACCGTGTCCGTGACCAGCATCGGCTGGCCGGAGGGCAGCTCCATGCGGCGGGTGGTCGGGTCGAGCGTGGCGAAGAGCTTGTCGGCGGCGAGCACGTCAGCGCCGGTCAGGCGGTTGAGGAGGGAGGATTTGCCCGCGTTGGTGTAGCCGACGATGGCGGCGGAGGGGAGCGGGACCTTCATGCGCTGCTTGCGCTGGGTCTCGCGGTGGCGCACCACATCCTTGAGCTCGGTCTTGAGCCGGGAGATGCGCGTGCGGATCAGGCGCTGGTCCATTTCGAGCTGGGTTTCCCCGGCGTCGCGCTGGACGGCGCCGCCTCCGCGCTGGCGGTCGAGGTGGCTCCAGGCGCGCTTCATGCGTGGGAGCATGTACTCCAGCCGGGCCAGCTCCACCTGGAGGCTGGCCTCCTTGGTCGAGGCGCGGCTGTTGAAAATGTCCAAAATGATTTCCTGCCGGTCGATGACGAGGATCTTGCCCCCGGCTTCGCGCTCCCAGTTGCGTTGCTGGGCCGGGGTCAGTTCCTCGTCGAAAATGATCGAGTCGCACTCCTCGCGGGCGACTTCCTCCAGAACTTCTTTTACCTTGCCCGTGCCCAGCAGGAACGCCGCCTGCGGCTCGCGGATGCGGACGATCTTGCGCAGGCCCATGCCGATCCCGAGGTTGCTTGCCAGCTCCTCCAGCTCGTCGAGCAGGCTCTCGGCCTCGCCGGATTTCATGCCGGGGCGTTCGACGCCCAGCAGGCAGGCGCGGCGTATCATCGGGTTGAGGTCGTCGGTATCGATCATGGAAAAAAGGAGGGATTAACCGCAAAGGAGCAAAGACGCAAAGGAATACAGCGAGCAAAATGCTGCGGCTTTTTTCTCCGTGAACCCCGTGGCCTCGGTGTGAAATATTTCCTCGTGTTGAACGATATGGAGGCGAACGTGAATCGGTTGGTTAACCCATCCCAATGTCCTTAACGAAGTGTCCGTTCATCGGGTAGTTCGTTTTTCCGGTCACACATTCAATTGCGTTTCGGACGCCGAATACGATCCATGAACGATCCCAGCTTTCATTGGGAAATAAGAGTTTCCGTAAATGACTTTGAGTCATGTTCTGGATCGTCCTTCTGACCGTCCATGGTTTACAGAACAGCAGAAAGTTATCTCTCGTTCGCGGGCGATCCCCTCGCGCTGAAGCAATAAGTGCATTCCAGTGCCGGCGCGTATTTTGCGGGAAGATGTTGCTCAGCTTTGTTTCCATCTTCAGCGGCTGATTGTATGCGCCAACCAGTTTGGTGTACCGTCTTAGAAGAGTAAATGCCCTGAGATGAGGACAAGGGAGCCCCGAAGCCGAGGATGCACTCAGGACATTTGTCAGGTGTTCTATTACGAGTTCGGGAGTCTCTAGCTGGACTCCGGTAGACTCGTCTATTTCGACATCGAAGGTTTCCTCGATGCACATAAAAAACTCTACGATTTCCAGTCCCATCGGTCTGTTATCAGTACCGTTAGCCTGTGCCTTTGTGGTTATGAACTCAACAAAAAAGCCCCGGCGCGAAGGCCGGGGCTCTTGAAAGGATGTCGCGCTGCGCGGGTTAGGCGAGGGCGGCCTGGGCGGCGGCCAGACGGGCAACCGGCACGCGCGGCGGCGAGCAGCTGACGTAGTTCAGGCCCACGTTGTGGAAGAACGTGATCGAAGCCGGGTCGCCCCCGTGCTCGCCACAGATGCCGAGCTTGATGTCGGGGCGGGTGGAACGGCCACCCTGGACGCCCATTTCGACGAGCTTGCCCACGCCGGCCTGGTCGATGCTGGCGAAGGGATTCTGCGGCAGGATGTCGAGATCCTTGTAGCGCTGCAGGAAGCTGCCGGCGTCGTCACGGCTCATGCCGAGACCGGTCTGGGTCAGGTCGTTCGTGCCGAAGCTGAAGAACTGGGCGGACTCGGCAATCTCGGCGGCGCGGACAGCGGCGCGCGGGATTTCGATCATCGTGCCGACCAGGTAGTCGATCTTGACCTTCTTCTGCGCCATGACTTCGGCGGCGACCTTGTGGATCACCTCGGTCTGGAGCTTGAGCTCGGCGGCGAAGCCGACCAGCGGGACCATGACCTCGACCTTGACCGGGACCTTCTTCTTGCCCGAGAGGCAGGAAGCGGCGGCCTCGAAGATCGCGCGGGCCTGCATCTCGGTGATTTCCGGGTAGGAAATGCCCAGGCGGCAACCACGGTGGCCGAGCATCGGGTTTTCCTCGTGCAGGCTCTTGACGCGTTCGGCCACGAGCTCGGAGCTGATGTCCAGCTTTTCGGCGATGGCATTGCGCGCGGCGGCGTCGTGCGGGAGGAACTCGTGCAAGGGCGGGTCGAGCAGGCGGATGGTGACGGCGCGGCCTTCCATGGCCTTGAACAGACCGGTGAAGTCCTTGCGCTGGAAGGGCAGGAGCTTCTTGAGGGCCTTGCGGCGTTCGGCTTCGTCGCTGGCCAGGATCATCTGGCGCATGAAGTCGATGCGGTCGCCTTCGAAGAACATGTGCTCGGTACGGGTCAGGCCGATACCTTCGGCGCCGAGGGCGACGGCGGTCTTGGCCTGGGCCGGGGTGTCGGCGTTGGTGCGCACACCGAGCTTGCGGTACTTGTCGGCCCACTTCATGACCGTGTCGAAGAGCTGGTAGGTGTAGCTCTTGGAAGCCTTGAGCTTGCCGTTGAGCACCTGGTCAACTTCGGACGGGGCGGTCGGGATCTGGCCGGCGTAAATCGCGCCGGAGGTGCCGTCGATGGAGATGTAATCGCCTTCCTTGAGGACGGTCTTGCCGACGGTCAGGGTCTTCTTTTCGTAGTCGATGATGACATCGTGGGCACCGCAGACGCAGACCTTGCCCATCTGGCGGGCGACGAGGGCGGCGTGCGAGGAGACCCCGCCACGGCTGGTCAGGATACCTTCGGCGGCGATCATGCCACGGAGGTCTTCCGGGGAGGTTTCCACGCGGCACAGGACGCACTTGTGGCCCTTGTGGGCCTGCTGTTCGGCCTGGGTGGCGGAGAAGACGATGACGCCGGTGGCGGCGCCGGGGCCGGCGGGCAGGCCGGAGGTCATCGGCTTGGACTTCTTCATGGCGTCGGTGTCGAAGACCGGGACCAGAAGGCTGGAAATGGAGTCAGCCGGGATGCGCTTGACGGCTGCCTTTTCGCTGCACAGGCGCGACTTGTTCATTTCCACGGCGATGCGGACGGCGGCCAGGCCGGTGCGCTTGCCGTTACGGGTCTGGAGCATGTAGAGCTTGGTGTCCTCGATGGTGAACTCGAAGTCCTGCATGTCCTTGAAGTGCTTCTCCAGCTTGCTGCGGACGGCCTCAAGCTCCTTGTAGGAGACGGGCATTTCCTCGGCCAGCATGGCGATGGGCTTGGGCGTGCGCACGCCGGCGACGACGTCTTCGCCCTGGGCGTTAATCAGGTACTCGCCGTAGAAGACGTTTTCGCCGTTGGCGGGGTCGCGGGTGAAGGCCACGCCGGTGGCGGAGGTTTCACCCATGTTGCCGAAGACCATGGCCTGGACGTTGACGGCGGTGCCCCAGGCGGCGGGGATGTTGTACTTCTGGCGGTAGAGGATCGCGCGCTCGTTTTGCCAGGAACCGAAGACGGCACCGACGGCGCCCCAGAGTTGCTCGTAGGGATCTTCGGGGAAGGAGCTCTTGGTGCGGGACTTGATCAGCTTCTTGTAGCGGCTGATGAGTTCCTTGAGGTCGTCGGCGGAAAGGTCGCTGTCGAGTTCGACGCCGGCTTCCTTTTTCAGGCCGTCCATGACTTCGTCGAACGGCTCGTGCTCGGACTCGTTGCGGGACTGCACGCCCATGACCACGTCACCGTACATCTGGATGAAGCGGCGGTAGCAGTCGTAGGCAAAGCGCTCGTTGCCGGAGCGTTCGGCCAGGGCCTTGACGGTCTTGTCGTTGAGGCCGAGGTTGAGGATGGTGTCCATCATGCCGGGCATGGACTCACGCGCGCCGGAGCGGACGGAGAACAGCAGCGGGTTGGTGCTGTCACCAAACTTCTTGCCGGTTTCCTTTTCCGCCGTGGCGACGGCGGCCTTGACTTCGGCCTGGAGGGACTTGGGGTAAGTGCACTTGTTGTCGTAGTAGTACGTGCACACTTCCGTGGTGATGGTGAAGCCGGGGGGCACCGGAAGCCCGATGCGGGCCATCTCGGCGAGGTTGGCGCCTTTGCCACCGAGGAGCGACTTCATGCTGGAGTCACCGTCTGTTTTCTTGCCAAACTCGTAGACGTACTTGACGGCCTTGGAGGGGCTCGCTTTTTTGGTCTTGGCCGAGCGTGCGGTTTTCTTTGCTGCTTTCTTGGGCATGCTGTTTGTAGGTGAGGCGACGGCGAAATTACCGTGCGCGTGCGTGGTTTAAGTATTGAACGATGGTAAGGAAACGGCGATAGAAAAGGGTTTCCAGCTCACCTGTCAACGGAAAGCTGGCCCCTGTCTATGATGGACGAACCCGAGAACGTCAATGAGGCTGCCGAAGACTCCCAGGAAAGGGAGCCCGGCACGATGGGTTTACTCGACCACCTTGAGGAATTACGCTGGGCTGTTTTGCGCAGTATGAGCGCCGTGCTGGCCGGCGTTGTGATCACGGCCTTTTTCTTTCCGAGTTTTTTCTCCGTGCTGCGCTACCCGCTCGACCGGGCGATTGCCAACGAGCCCTCCGGTCTGGTGGCGCTGACCACCACCAGCGTGATGGGGGTGTTTATGGTGATCATTCAGGTGTGCATGATCGGGGGCGTGGCTCTCGGCCTGCCTTTTGTGCTCTATAATTTTTCCCGCTTCGTGGCTCCGGGGCTGACCCAAAAGGAAAAACGCGTCCTCATCCCGGCCTGTGCCTGCACGCTGTTGCTGTTTTTGTTCGGCTGCCTGTTCGCCTATTTTGTGGTTTTGCCGACGGGGTTGGAGGTCACCTTGTACCTGAACAAAAAGCTCGGGCTTGGGATCATCTGGACCGCCCAGAGCTACTACAATCTTGTTATCTGGCTGATGATCGGGGTGGGGCTGGCTTTTGAGTTCCCGCTGGTGCTGGTTATTCTCCAGTATATCGGGGTGGTGACGCCGGGGCAATTGCGGGAGTACCGGCGATTCTCGGTCGTCGGGATCCTGATCGCCGCGGCACTTATTACTCCCGGGGGCGATCCGATCACCATGCTCATGCTGGCCTCGGTGTTGTACCTGTTTTTCGAGTCGGCGATTCTCGTGGGTGATCGGCTGGTGAAGAAACGCGAAGCCGAGATGGCGGAATACCTGGACGAGGATTGATTAAAAATCCCGGTAAGGGGACGGATGCCGACCGGTCTGGAGAGAGCATGCTCGCTTTTGTCCAAGAGGAGGGCGGGTTCGGGGGCCTTGCTCGTGGCGGGCCTGATGTCCGGGCAAAAAAAGGGGGAGTCCGTCTCTCACCCCGGACTCCCCACGCCGGCACTAAATGGCCGGTTAATCCCCTAATCTATTCTCTCTGTCTATACCTCTGAAAGCTTCACGAAGAAACCTCCAGGAGGGATAAAAGTACGTAACGGCCGACCCGGGTCTCAACCGGACGGGTGGTTATTTGATAAGTGCAAAGTTGATGATTGCTGCCGTTGGCGATGCGCAGGCGGCAGTCGTCCTTGACTTCCTCGCCTTCGAAGGCCTTGTCCACCGCCGTGGTGATGGCGCATTTGTCGCAGCCCGGAGCGGTTCCGCAGCCGGTGCGGCGCAGGGTCGAGGACTGGCATCCGAGGATTTCTCCGATACGCAGGCCGCCGAACAGGCTGTCGCTGGCCATGTCCAGCAGCCCGGAAAAGGTGCGGTTGGCAAAAACGACCTGGCGGTGGCGGTTGAGAATCAACCACGCGCCGGGCATAACCTCGATGACGCGGCGCAGATGCGAAAGTCGCTCGATGCGAGAGGCTTCCTGACGGATCGACTCCTTCGAGCTCCGCACCGGGAGGGTGCGATGCCTGGAAGAGGCTGATCGGTCTTTGGCTGCTGTCGTCATGTTGATGTGACATTAGTCATACTCATGGCAAAATCAATAAAAGATTAGTATTATTTTAGTCTCACGGGCAATGAATTAAGTTTTCTAATGTACCGGGAAAGCCAACCTATCCTAATGCCTTGGGCCCAAACGTATCTGAAGTGAGGTGGGGTGCCCTTGGATCCCTTTCTGGAGAAGGCGTCAGGCTTTTTATGGTATAGAGCGAGGACCGGGAGATGTCTCTTGCCGGGAGGGTGGTCTGCTTCTCTAGGTAGAGATGATGAAAAATACAGAATAAGTATTTATGCGAATGAGGCCGGGTGTTAATGCCATCTAATGGCATCAGGTTGATCCAAAAAACAAAAAATCACCGGGCGTTTACCCGGTGATTTTTAAAGAAGTTGGCTTTCGCCCAAGTCTGGCAGATCGCTCAGCGCGGGGAAGGCGGCGGTTATTTCGATTCGCTTTTGCGGCGGCGAAGTTGGTCAACGAGCGTGACGCGGAACAGGCAGAGGGCCAGCCAGGTGAAACCGCCCATCACCACGGAGCAGTAGCCGGAGAAGATCATTTTCCAGGTCGGATTATAGATCGGCACGTGCGGGGGGATGATAACGAACATGAAGACGAGAAAAACGCAGAAGGCGATCGCCACATCGACGAGCGCGCCTGTTACGCCTATCAGCTTCCGGTTTTCGGTTTCCATGCGGCTAACGTGGATGAAGACAGCGGGGCAGTCAAAATAAATTTATAGGTCTGATAAGCCTACTGTTTCATGGGGTTGGAGAAGGGTAGGCCCGATTTTCAGCCAAGGGAATAGTGGTTGATATTCCCCTGGTCAGAGGGCTTGTCGGGGTATTGGGGCGTGCGGTGACAGAAAGCGTGGGGCAAAGAATGGATGCCTCCACGCTTTCTGTAATCGAAGCGCTTGCCGGATCAGGCGCACAGGCCGACGGCCCGCAGCCAGTGCCGGGCCATGAGGGCGTGTCCGGCGGTGGTTGGGTGAACGCCGTCGGGGGCCCAGAACTCGCAGGGGCGCTGGGTGGAGGCGGCGGCGAAGACGCCGTCAAAGGGAACGTAAATGGCCTTGAACTCGCGAGCCAGTTCGCGGGCGGCGTGGATGCGGGGGTCCAGATCTTCGCGCCAGGCCTTGCGGTCTTCCGGCACGGGCAGGAGGAAGGGCTCGCACACAATCAGCCCCATCCCGGCAGCGGCGCTGCGGGTGAGGATGTCGCGGTAGTGGCGGGTGTAGTCCTCGGTCGAGGTCGGATCGTTGCTGTCGAAGCGGCGCCAGGTGTCGTTGACACCGATCAGGATGGAGACCCAGTCCGGCTTCAGATCCAGGCAATCCTTCTGCCAACGGTCGGAGAGGTCGATGGCGCGGTTGCCGCTGATGCCCCGGTTGAGCAGGGTCAGGTTCAGCTCGGGGCGGGCGGCGTTCAGCCAGGCGGCGGCGAGAGAGGCATAACCGTTGCCCATACCGGCGTGGTCTTCGCGGTCACGGGCACAGTCAGTGATGCTGTCGCCCTGAAAGAGAATGGTTTGGTCAGCTTTGAAGATAAGGCTCATTCAGGAAACCTAATGAGCCGTTTGGCTTTGAAAAGCCGAAAGGATAGTGGGCGAAGAATTCTCTTGGTGTATCCTGAGTGCTTGCCTGCACTGCATGGCCGAGGCTTGTGCGCGGGTGGAGCGTTCAGAAGTTCGCCCCGATTTCAAAGCCGAAAGTCGCGCCCGGCTCAGCCTTGATGGTCTGGTACTTGTTGCGGTAGGCCCGGAAAGTGTACTCGCGCATGAAATCGCCCTGAACATAGCCGCGCACGTAGAAGGGACCGCCAAAGCGATGGGTGATGCCGACACCGGCTGTGACGGACTGGGCCTCGACCGCCGGGTTGGTGTAGGTGCCGGTGGTGGGGATGTATTGGTTGTTCAGTTGGAAGCTGCTGGAGTTGTACTGGACGGTGAAGTCGAGCACGGTTTCCTGGTCGGCATTGACGTCGTAAACGAGCGTCACGCCGTTGAAGCTGCGCAGGCGCAGGTTTTCATTGATTGTCCATTCCAGAAAGGCGACCGGCCAGTAGCGCACGCCTTGTTCCAGGTCGGAGATGACCAGTACGCCGAAGGAGAAGGAGAAATTTTTAAAGAACTCGTAGCTGGCCCCGAAGCTGGCCGTGTAGGAGTCACCCGCGGTGAGGGAGGCATTGCCGGACTCCGCCCCGAGGCTGCCGCTGGCCATGACGTACGCGCCCCAGTCGCTGGCGTCGAACTGGTATTGGTAGATGGCGCTGAGTGTGAGCTGGCTCACGTCGCTGAAGTAGTCGGGCGCGCCATTGGACCAGTTGTAGTTGCTGTAGCCGTAGTCAAAGGTCACGTTCAGCCGTTGGTCCTTCCAGCCTTTCTTGTAGCTGAGGGTCGTTTCGAGCTCAAGGAGGTCCATTTCCCCGGTGGCCCCGCTTTTGAGGTTGCTTGGGAGTGTGTAGCTGACCCCTTGTCCGATGGTCAGGCCCAGAGGGACTTCCGGCGAAAAGATGTCCAGAAAGGTCCCCGAGGTGGTCAACTGCTGGGCGGAAACGGTGCCCGCGGCTACGCAAAGCAGGGCGGATGCGGCGAAAATTTTAGCTGTTAAACGCATAGATCAGGTATTATTCAAAAAGCAATAAGAATAATGTCAACGACCAAAATGGGCCGCCAACAGAGGTTGGCCTTCTGTCGGAAGCAGGCCGGAAGGCGATGCTTCGTCGGGAAAGGAATCCTTGCTATTTAAAATGAATTCAAGCATCAAAAGCGACACAGGTATGCAAAATGTCATCTGCTATCCTCTCTTGTTCCTATGGTGATCTCGACTGTGCCATCCTGGCTGAAGCATGGGCGGTGCCACAACGCGACTTCATAACCCCGCAGCAACGGTAATGTTACAAGCGATTCAAGATAATGTGCGCTGTCTGCGCCAGGGGATGGAGCTGCTCCAATCATTGCCTGTTCCGGAATATACGCGAGCCGAATCGGCTTGTTTTGACGCCAGCGTGGGGGAGCACATGCGCCACCTGATTGATCACTACGCCTGTTTTGTCCGCGATTTGCCCGCGGGCCGCATCGACTACGATGCGCGCTCGCGCGATCGGGTGGTGGAGACGGACCCTGCGCAGGCTGTAGCCCGTCTGAACACACTCATTGAAGCGCTCGAAGCTCTTGGTGAGAAAGAGCTGAAGGCCCCGGTCGAGGTCGTGATGGATACGGGCAGTGAGCCCGGTGGATGGGCTCGTTCAAGTGTTCATCGGGAGCTTCAGTTTCTGCTTGGCCATACCGTGCACCATTACGCGCTTATCGCGGTTATTTGCCGGCTGCGCGGGATCGGGACGGAACCTTCCTTCGGCGTGGCTCCCAGCACGTTGCGCCATCGCGGACAACCTCCATGTGCACAGTAACCTGGTGGAGAGCAGCCGATGGCTACGAGCTGTATTTCAACCGGGATGAGCTCAAGTCGCGTTTGCCCGGCCTGCCGCCGGAGGAGTTGGTGCTGGACGGAGTACGCTACCTCAGCCCCCGTGACGCTGACGCCGGGGGCACTTGGTTGCTGGTCAACGAATATGGCCTGAGCGTCTGCCTGATCAACCAGTACCCGTTGCGCCGTCCGGTGCCTCGCGGCCCGTTGGTCAGCCGGGGTTGCCTTGTCCGGCGCATGGCTGATTGCCGCAGTGTGGAGGAGATCAAAAATCGCCTGCGCGGGCAGGATCTTTTCTCCTACCGGCCTTTTCAGATAATCGCGGTGTCTCCTGACGGGTCGGATGCGGCCTGTGGCTGGGATGGCCATCGGCTTGCGGAGACGGACAACCCGCACGCGAGCATGCCTTTTACATCTTCCTCTTATTTATCCGAGCAGACGGTGCGGCATCGCCGGGAGCGTTTCGCGTCCATCGTGGCGGAGCGTGGCGATATGTCCCCGTCCGATTTGCTCGCCTTTCACCGCGAGCACCATGTCGATGCCGGAGCCTTTTCGGTCTTCATGCAGCGCGATGATGCCGAGACGGTCAGCCTGACCCAGGTGGTCGTGCGGCCCGAACTGATTACCATGACTTATTCGCAGAAAGTTCCCGGTCGGGCGGAGTTCGCCGCGCCGGTCAGCATTAATCTCCAGCCCCGCATTTGCTGAGATGGTAGAGGGTGGACAAAAGAAAAGGCGCGGGGGCCGGAAGCTCCGGCTAATCCTGCTGGGGGTATTCTTGCTGGCGCTGTTGGCCTCGTACCTGTGGCGCCACTTCACGCTGCCGCCCACGGGGTCATTGCGCCCCGGACAGGATCGGGTGGTGTTACCCGAGTGGCGGGGGGACGGCGAGACTGGCGGCCAGATCGAACTGGCTTACCGGGATTTGCCGTCGGCTTCCGGCGACAAGGATGCGCCTGTACTGATTCTCGTCCACGGGATTCCACTGATGCCGGAGGCGATGGAGGGACTCGTTCCGGCGCTCAACGCGCAGGCGCGCCTGATTATTCCGGACCTGCCAGGCTTCGGGGCCTCGACCCGCGATGTGCCCGACTACTCCATCCGTGCGCAGGCACGGGCCGTGCTCGACCTGATGGACCATCTCGGGTTGGAGAAGGCCAGCATGCTGGGCTATAGCCAGGGCTCCGGCGTGGTGCTGAACGTGGCCGAGATCGCCCCGGAGCGGGTTGAGAGCCTGACCCTGCTTTCGGGGATCGGCGTGCAGGACTACGAGCTGACCGGCGACTACACGCTCAACCACGGTCTGTACGGGATGCAACTGCTGATCCTGACTGGTGCGCGCGAGGTGCTGCCGCACTTCGGCCTGCTCGACCGGTCGATGTTTAATGTACCCTACGCCCGGAGCTTCTGGGACAGCGATCAGCGGCCCCTGCGCAGTGTATTGGAAACGTATGACGGCCCCATGCTCATTGTGCATGGCGATCAGGATTTTTACGTTCCGCCTTCCACGGCGCGGGAGCATCACCGCATTGTCCCCCAGAGCGAACTTGAGATGATGCCGGGCAGTCACCTCTTGCCCGTGCATCAGCCGGAGGAGGTGGCCGCGCGGGTGAAGACGTTTTTGGAAGAAGTGAAAACGGGCGCGGCGAAAATCCGCAGCGAGGCTTCGCCGGAGCGCTTGCTCAAGGCGGCGGCGGACGAACCGGTGGCGCGTCGTGAGGCCGCCGGGCGAACCTTGGCCTTTTACTGCGCGTTGCTTGTCGCCGGGACGCAGGTGGCTGAGGATTTGACCTGTATCTCCGCCGGGTTTCTGGCCGCGCGCGGGGTGGTGCCGTTCTGGGCCGGGACGGTGGCCTGCATCTTTGGTATCTTTGTCGGCGACATGCTGCTGTACCTGGCGGGCCGGGTCTTCGGGCGCAAGGCCCTGCATCACGCTCCGATCAAGTGGATGCTCAAGGAGCGCGACCTCAGTTCGATGGAGGAATGGTTCCAGCAGCGCGGGCCGATGTTGATCGTGCTCTCGCGCTTTATGCCGGGCACGCGCATCCCGGTCTTCTTCGGGGCGGGTATGCTCCATATGCCCACGGGCAAGTTCATGTTCTATTTCTTTATCGCGGCGGCGGCGTGGACGCCCTGTCTGGTCGGGCTGGCCTGGTGGCTGGGCGATGCGTTCATCGGCTACTTCGAGCGTTTCGAGAAGTACGCTATCGTTGGCCTGCTTGGGATGGTGGTCGGAATCATGCTCTTGTTGCACCTGGTTGTTCCGATGTTCACCTGGCGCGGGCGGCGCAAGCTCTATGGGCGTTGGCGGCGCTGGGCGCGCTGGGAGTACTGGCCCGCGTGGTTTTTTTATCCGCCAGTAGCTTTGTATGTCCTGTGGCTGGGGCTGCGCAACCGGGGGCTGACCCTCTTCACTGCTGTGAATCCCGGCATGGCCGACGGCAGCGGCTTCACCGGAGAATCCAAGGCCGATATCCTCGGCAAGCTCCGGGGCGCGGGCGAAGCCGTCGCCGAGTGGACGACGCTCGATGCGGATGCTCCGGCGGATGAAAAGGAGCGTCGATTGCGGGCCTTTATGGAGGAGCGGGGGCTGGGCTTTCCGCTCGTGCTCAAGCCGGATATCGGGGAGCGCGGTAGCGGCGTCGCCATCATTCGCGACTGGGAAGCGGCCCGCGTATATCTCGAGGAATGCCCGTTCTCGGTCATCGCACAACGCTATGTGCCGGGGCGTGAATACGGAGTTTTTTACGTTCGCCTGCCTTGGGAAGAAAAGGGGCGAATCTTCGGAATCACAGACAAGCGCTTTACGTCGGTGACGGGCGACGGG
Organism: Ruficoccus amylovorans; assembly: GCF_014230085.1. Lineage (NCBI taxonomy): Bacteria > Pseudomonadati > Verrucomicrobiota > Opitutia > Puniceicoccales > Cerasicoccaceae > Ruficoccus > Ruficoccus amylovorans. The sequence continues at coordinate 25,844 of NZ_JACHVB010000034.1, forward strand.
CGCCGCCCGCTGGAGGAGCTTATCCTGGCCGACAACCGGGCCGTGTGCATGGAGGCCTTTTTTGAGCAAAAGCACAGCGACCGGCTCAGCGAAGTCGTCCCCGCGGGGGAGAAATATGTGCTGGCGGAGCTGGGAACGCATTGTCGGGGGGCGCTCTTTCTCGATGGTGGCGAGTTGGCTACCGAGCCGCTGCGTGAATGGTTCCAGCGGGTCAGTGACACGTTTGAAGGGTTTTATTTCGGGCGCTACGATGTGCGCGTGCCCTCGGAGGAGGACTTGCGGGCTGGACAGAATTTGACCGTGATCGAACTCAACGGCGTCAGCTCCGAGGCGACCTGGATCTATGACCCGAAGCATTCAGTACTCTTCGCCTGGCGCACGCTTTTCGAGCAGTGGAGGCTCGCCTTCGAGATCGCGGCCTGGAACCGCCAAGAGGGGCACCGGCCCTTGTCGTTGCGTGCGACCGTGAAGGCGATTTTCAGGCGGAGCGTGCGCGAGTCCTTTGAGGCGTGAATCCGTTTTCAGGACATTTTATGTTATAACCACAAAAAGCATACTGAAGCGCGAAAATGACTCAGGGCTTGTCCCTTAGCGCGTTTCAAAAAATACTGTAGCCACAAACTTTGAATAGCTAAATGGCTAATTGTTAATTGTTGGATTCCGAACGTAGGAAATAACAATTAACCATTTAATCATTTAGCCATTCGGCCCTTTTTGACGGCTACGACTTTATTTGAAGACGCTCTAATAAAATCCATGCGCCTCGGTGGTAAAAAAAAGAACCGTCCAGACCACGCCTTTATCGCTCACTCGTCCGGCGGGAGACACCGGGCGGCATTCTCCAGTTTTGCCCGCAGTTCCCGGTTTTCCTGCTCAAGTCGCTGGTTGTCTTGGGTGAGCTTGAACAGCTTCTCCTCGGAGGCGCGCTGATAGGCCATGCGTTCGATGGCGTTGTTAAGGGCGCGCAGCAGGCGTTCGGGGGAGAGGGCGGGCTTTTGCAGGTAGTCCTGCGCCCCGCGTTTCATCGCCTCGACGGCGGTGGCCTCGTCGCCCGTGCCGGTCAGTACGACGATGGGCCAGTAGAGACTGCCGAAGACCCGCTTCAGTTCGAGCATGAAGTCCAGCCCGCTCATGCCCGGCAGTTGGATATCGAGCACGATGGCATCCAGGCGGAGGGCCCGGCAGTAGTTCAGGGCGTCGTCCGCCTGACCGGCTTCCAGGACGTGATTGGAAAAATCTGTATCCATCCCCAGGTAGTGCGCGATCAGACGGCGTTCCTGGGGATTATCTTCAACAACGAGTATCCGGCGTTTTTTCAACACGGCGTGCCTTCATCAAGGTGGCTTTTACCTTACCCCTTTTTTTGGACCCGCGCAATGGTTTCCCGGGATTAAAAAAAGCGACGGGTACCGCTCGACGGGGTGGTGGCGGGTGCAGGTTAGGAGAGGGGGGGTGGGCTTACTCAGTTTCGTGGCTGAGCGCGAGCAGGGCGGCGGCCCGGGTGTCGCCGGGGTCCTGGCTCAGCAGGTGATCCAGGTAGTGCCGGGCTGATGCCGGGTCGCCGGACTCAATCAGGACCTCGGCTTTGAGGTAAGGGAACTCCCGGTACCAGGGGGCGGCGCGTTCGGCCCGCAGCAGCAGTTCCGCCGCTTGCGTGGTGTTTCCCGAGGCGGCTTCGATCCGGGCCAGCGCGGCGGCGGCAGGGGCGTTGCCGGTGTTGGTCAGGGCGGTGTGGCGGACGCGTTCGTCCGCATCCCTGGACCAGCGGATACCATCCTCGACTCCGAGGCAGACAACCCATACCAAAAGCACCACCGTGAGAAACGCATACATGTGTTTCCACGGGCGGGGGCAGCGCGGGCGGCGGGCGAATCGCACGCACTGGAGAATCAGGCTGGCCATCATCAGCGCCAGTCCCAGTCCGGGGATGAGCAGGTACTTTTGGGAAAACGGCTGCCACCCCAGTTCGATAAAAATCCCGACCGGAAGCAGCCACAGGACGGCCCAGCCCAGTCCGACGGCGACCCACGGGTTGTACCGGCGGAGGCGGAAGGCGTGCCGAAGCATGAGCACGAGGATGAGCCAGAAGAGCAGGTTGATGGCGAACATCGCGGGCGGGTCGAGCGGCCGCAAGACCCAGTCCCGCCCAAAGGGCCACAGCCACCAGCCCATGTGCTCCAGCACGACGTAGGCGAGCGAGAACAGCCGCTCTCCGAAGCCGGACGGGGCCACCAGTGGACTGGCGGGAACCGGGCGCGCCTGAAAAAGAGCCTGCGTGGCGGGAGCCAGCAGCCAGATGAGCGCGGTCAGGGAAAGGAGTTTTCGGTCGGCTGGCAAGGGGTTCAAGACTTCGTTAGCATGCGATGGCTGGTGTGCGGTTCAATCTTTTTGCGGCCTGGCGTTCAATAACCTTTCGCCGGCTCGGAGCGGGCGCTGCGTCATTTCTAAACTCGGGTCTGAACAGCCCCTGAAGCAGCTTGAACACGCTGGCCGTCGCACACAAAAAAAGTCCCTGGCGGGACTTTAGTGATTTTGCCGACAGGAAACTGTAGTTGTTTTCCATGACAAGAGGTGCCCGTTGCGGGCTGTGGGCGGCTTTTAGAAAACCTTGCGCACGCGGACGGGGCCGCCTCCGCGGTTGCGGCGGCGGGGGCGTTCCTGCGTGGTGATTTTTTTGAGTGCTTCGCGGCGGCCGAGGTGAACTTCGGCCAGGTCCTCGCAGTGGTAGGGGTGGTCGCTGCGGATGGTGATGGGCTGGCGGATCATCTTTTCCACGTCCCAGAGCACGTTCATATCCTCGTCGGCGCAGAAGGTGATGGCCTTGCCCTCCTCGCCGGCGCGCGCGGTGCGACCGATGCGGTGCACGTAGGACTCGGGCTGATTCGGGAAGTCGTAGTTGACCACATGAGAAATGCCCTTCACGTCGATCCCGCGTGCAGCCACGTCGGTGGCAACGAGCACTTTGACCTTGCCCTCGCGGAACTTGTCCAGTGCCTTTTCGCGGGCCACCTGGGTCTTGTCGCCGTGGATAGTGTCGGCCTGGATGCCGGCCTGGCGGAGCTTTTTCACCAGCCGCTCGGCCCCGTGCTTGGTGCGCGAGAAAACGAGCATCAGTTCGACCTCATCGTCGTCCATTTTCTGGAGCAGGTGGGCGAGCAGGTCGGCCTTGTCATTGCTGCGGACGAAGAGGACTTCCTGCTCGATCTTTTCGGCGGTGGAGGAGGGCGGAGCGACCGATACGGTCACCGGATCGGTCAGGATGGACTTGGCCAGCGACTGGATGGTGTGGCCGAGCGTGGCCGAGAGAAAGAGCGTCTGGCGTTCCTTCGGCAGGAGGGAAATGATCCGGCGCATGTCGGGGAGGAAGCCCATGTCGAGCATGCGGTCGGCCTCGTCGAGCACGAGGACTTTGACATTGCTCAGGTCAACGCAGCCCTGGCTGTGCAGGTCGAGCAGGCGTCCGGGCGTGGCCACGAGGACTTCGACCCCCTTGTTGAGGGTCTGGATCTGGTTCTCGAAACCGACCCCGCCATACACGACGAGGGCGCGGAAATCGACGTAGGTGCCGTACTTTTCAAAACTGCGGTCCACCTGGACGGCCAGTTCGCGGGTGGGCACGAGGACCAGGGCGCGGACTTCGCGGGGCTTGAGCTCGCGGGGCCGGGTGTGGATGCGGTGCAGGATGGGCAGGGCGAAGGCGGCGGTTTTGCCGGTGCCGGTCTGGGCGCTTCCCAGCAGGTCGCGTCCTTCCAGAATGACGGGGATGGCCTGGGCCTGAATCGGGGAGGGGGTCTGGTAATCGTGGTCCCCCAGTGCGCGGTGGAGTGGTTCTGCCAGCGGCAGATCGTGGAATGTAATATCTGACATGTGTTTTTTCGGAAAAACCGGGCAACTGCCCCGGCACAGCCGGGGAGAGAGCGATGGAGACGGCACCGAACAGTGCGCGAGCCCGGATCGATCGCCCGGTACAGGTGGCACCCCGCGCGGGACGCCGGGCGCGCGGAGCGAACATGCTCCACAGTGCAGGTATAAAACCTATCAGCACCCTTTTGGCAAGCGCAAAGCACGGAGCCTTAATGGGGCGTGATGCTCCCGCTAATCGCGCTGAGGGGGGCTCCTTTCCGGCTCCCGGAAAGCAAGCGCTCAAGCGCAGAGCGGTGGGATGACAGACGATAATCATCACGCCGATAAGCGTAGTTAATGGGGTCTTTGTCGTTAGCTTTAATTATGACAGCAAATCCATTAACCGTTGACAGCAGGCCCTCTCAGGATAGTCCATGACTCGCTATGACAACCATCGTCGATATACGCGCACGCGAAATTTTGGACTCACGCGGCAATCCCACCGTTGAGGTGGACGTCGAACTCGAGAGCGGGGCCCTCGGCCGCGCCGCCGTCCCCTCCGGTGCCTCCACCGGTGAGCACGAAGCCTGGGAACTGCGCGACGGCACCGTCGCCGCCAAGGAATTCCCCAAGGGCTTCGACAACAAGGGCCGTTACCTCGGCAAGGGCGTCCTCAAGGCCGTCCGCAATGTCAACGAAATCATTTGCCCGGAACTGATCGGCATGGACGCCTGTGACCAGGTCGGCGTGGACAAGGCCATGCTCGCCCTCGACGGCACCGCCAACAAGAAGAACCTCGGCGCGAACGCCATCCTCGGCGTCTCCATGGCTGCCGCGCATGCCGCCGCCGCCTCCCTCGGACTGCCGCTGTTCAAGTACCTCGGCGGCCCCAACGCCAAGGTCCTCCCCGTCCCCATGATGAACATCATGAACGGCGGCGCACACTCCGACGCTCCGATCGACTTCCAGGAATTTATGATCATGCCGATCGGCGCCCCGACCTTCCGTGAAGCCCTCCGCATGGGCGCCGAGGTCTTCCATGCGCTCAAGAAGGTGCTCAAGGCCAAGGGCCTTTCCACCGCTGTCGGTGACGAAGGCGGCTTCGCCCCGAACCTCAACAGCACCACCGACGCCCTCGATGCGATCTCCAAGGCCATCAAGGACGCCGGCTACAAGCTCGGCAAGGACATCGTCTTCGCTCTCGACGTGGCCTCCAGCGAATTCTACGACAAGAAGAAGAAAAAGTACGTCTTCAAAAAGTCCTCGGGTGACGAACTCACCGCCGAGGAAATGGTCGCCTTCTACGCCGACCTCCAGAAGAAGTACCCGATCCGCTCCATCGAAGACGGCTGTGACGAAAACGACTGGGCCGGTTGGAAGAAGCTGACCGACGCCATCGGCGACAAGACCCAGCTCGTGGGCGACGACCTCTTCGTGACGAACACGCAGTTCCTCAAGAAGGGCATCGACACCGGCACCGCCAACTCGATCCTCGTCAAGGTCAACCAGATCGGCTCGCTGACCGAAACCTTCGACGCCATCGAAATGGCGAAGGAAGCCGGCTACACCTCGGTCATCTCGCACCGCTCGGGTGAAACCGAAGACAGCACGATCGCCGACATCGCCGTGGCAACCAACGCCGGCCAGATCAAGACCGGTTCGCTCAGCCGCTCCGACCGCGTGGCCAAGTACAACCAGCTCCTGCGCATCGAAGAACTGCTCGGCGAGGACGCCATCTACGGCGGAAAGCTTTAAGCTTTTCGGTCCCGAGTGTCCGCGCGCAACCAAGCGTGCATCTTTTCAAGCCCGGCCGCTTTCGGCCGGGCTTTTTGTCTTTGATGATCCAATGCGACAGAATAAGGGAGAGGGGGTTAAGCTGGTCACAGAGCACACAGAGACTTTCCTGCTTCAAGGCGCTCTGTGCGCTTGGCCGTTAGTTTGCTTTACGAGATCTTGTAGTCACCGTGTTGGATGCTGGACGTAGAAAATAACAATTAGCCAGTTTAACCATTTAGCTATTTCTCCATCCCTGTCTCCGTGCCTTTGTGCCTCCGTGTGAGTCTCTTTTTGAGAAAATAAGAAACGTGCGGATTCCAGGGCAGGCTCCGCGAAGCCTTCCCGGTTAGCTGGCTTACAGTTTCTCTTTGAGATAGGGGGCAGTAGGGCTGGACTTGGTTTTGAGCAGGCCGGGGAGTGCGCCTTGATACAGGATGTGCCCGCCCGATTCGCCGCCTTCGGGGCCGACCTCGACCACGTAGTCGGCCTCGGCGATGAGGTCGAGGTTGTGCTCGATCACGGCCACGGTGTGGCCCTGCTCAACCAGCCGGTGCAGCAGTTCTATCAGTCGCTCGCAGTCGCTCATGTGCAGGCCGATGGTCGGCTCTTCCAGCAGGTAGAGATTGCGCCGGAGCAGGCCGCGCGACTTTTCCTTGAACGAGGGCAGGCCGGTCGAAAGCTCGCTCACGAGCTTCAGGCGCTGGGCCTCGCCGCCGGAAAGCGTCGGGCTGCTCTGGCCGAGTGTGAGGTAGCCCAGCCCGGTCTCGACCATCAGCCCGAGCATGTCGGAAAGGCGGCTGTGGAAGCTGAAAAACTCCGCCGCCTCCTCGAAGCTCATGGCGAGCACGTCGGCGATGGTTTTACCGTTCCAGCGGATGTCGGCCAGTTCGGGGCCGTAGCGGGTGCCGTGGCAATCCTCGCAGGGCACGTACTGGTCGGGCAGGAAACTCATCTCCAGCTTGATCCGGCCCGCGCCCTGGCAGGTTTCGCAGCGCCCGCCCTTGGTGTTGAAGGAAAAATGTCCCGCGGTGTAGCCGTGGATTTTAGCCTCTGGCAGCGAGGCGAAAAACTGCCGGATGATGTCGAAAGCCCCGATGTAGGTGGCCGGAGTCGAGCGCGGGGTTTTGCCGATGGGTTCCTGATCCACTTCGATGACGGCTCGGAAGGCGTTGCCGTTGACAAGGTCCTGGCAGGGCAGCGCAAGGTCCGCGCCGGTGAGGCGGGCGGATTTTTTGGCAATGGCGATTTCGACAGCGGGCTTGAGCAGGCCGCGCATGAGGGTGGATTTGCCCGCGCCGGAGATACCGCAGACCATGATGAGCCGGGCCAGTGGCAGGCGAAGGTCCTCGCCCTTGAGGTTGCGCAGGGCGGGCTTGCGCAGGACAAGCCAGTCCGCCGTCTTGGACCGGGGCGTCCACTTCTTCGGCAACGCCCGGTAAGCGCCGCGCAGCGGGTGGGCGATGCCGTCCTTCAAGTATTGCCCGGTGAGTGAGTCCGGGTTTTTAATTATTTTGTCATAAGGCCCCTCGGCCAGCAGGCGGCCACCGTGGATGCCCGCGCCGGGGCCGAGGTCGATGATGTTGTCGGCGGCGCGCATGGTGTCGTCGTCGTGCTCGACTACGAGCAGGGTGTTACCCTTGTCCCGGAGGGTCAGAAGGGAGCGGATCAACTCGTCGTTGTCGCGGGCGTGCAGGCCGATGGACGGTTCGTCCAGCACGTAGAGCACGCCGGAAAGATTGGAGCCGAGCTGAGCGGCGAGGCGGATGCGCTGGGCTTCGCCGCCGGAGAGAGTGTTCGTCGCACGGTCGAGGCAGAGATAGCCCAGCCCCACGCGGTCCATGAACTTCAACCGCTCCTCGACCTCGGGCACGATCTCGCGGGCGATACGCTTGCCGCGGGTGTCGAGCCGGAGCGTGCGGAGAGTTTCCAGCAGGCGCTGCGGGGGAAGGGCGAGCAGTTGCGGCAGGGAGAGTTTGCCGGAGGCTGTGTCGATCAGCACGGAACGGCTGACCGGGTTCAGGCGTGTGCCTTCGCAGGTCGGGCAAGGCTCGCCGTCGTCGGCATCCTCCGGCACTTCCTGGAAATCTTCATGGTCGTGCATCCAGGAAAAAATACGCCCGTAGCCGTGGCAGGCCGGGCACCAGCCCTTGGCCGAGTTCCAGGAAAAATGCTTCGGGTCCAACTCCGGGTAGGCCTCGCCCGTGGCGGGGTCGGTCCTTGTCGTGGAAAACCATGACAAAATACCGTCGCGTGTGCTGAGGATGAAGCAGGCGCCTTTGCCGTGCTTGAGCGCCTCGCCCAGAAGCTTGGCGGCGGCTTCCTCGTTTGCCGGGTCCAGTTCCCAGACCAGTTCGATGTCGTGCTCGCGGTAGCGGTCGAGTTTTTGGAATTTGTCCAGTTCGACCAGCTCGCCGTCGCAGCGCATGAGGGTAAAACCGTGGTCGCGGGCCCAGTTGGCCAGCGGCTCGTGGTGCCCCTTGCGGGCGCGGACGACCGGGGCGCACAAGTAAAGGGCGCGACCATTCGCTGCCTGTCTGGAGGAAAGCGTTTCGCGGAACTTTTTGCGCAGGGCCGGGCGTGACATGGCCACAAGCGGCTCGCCGGTGACGGGGCTGTGCTGCACGCCGACCTTGGCGGTGAGCAGGCGCAGGTACTGTGCGACTTCGGTGATAGTGGCGACGGTGGACTTGCGGCTGCCGCGAGTCACGCGCTGCTCGATGGCCACGGTCGGCTGGACGCCACTCAGGTCGTCAATGTCAGGGCGCTGGAGTTGCTCCACGAATTGCCGGGCGTAGGCCGACATCGACTCCATGAAGCGCCGCTGCCCCTCGGCGAACACGATGTCAAAGGCGAGCGAGGACTTGCCCGATCCGCTGACACCGGTCACGACGTTGAAGGCGTGCTGCGGGATGGACAGGTCAAGGTTGCGCAGGTTGTGCTCGCGCGCGCCGAGGATGCGTAGCTGGCCGCTGGCCGGGCCGGATTTTTTGGCACGGGATTTTGTTTTACCGGAAGCTGCTTTGGACTTTGGCCTTGTATTTATTTTTCCACTACACAGCTCTTTGAGGAAGGGGCTAGTGGTGGTGGATGCTTTTAGCATCTGTGCTGGGGTTCCCTGGAAAATGACCTGCCCGCCGCCGGAACCGGCCTCAGGGCCGAGCTCGATCAACCAGTCGGCACAGCGGAGCATGTCGAGCTGGTGCTCGATCACGACAAGGCTATGCCCGGCATCGACCAGTTTTTGAAGAACGGTAATAAGGCGTTTCACGTCGTCGCGGTGCAGGCCGGTGGTCGGCTCGTCGAGCAGCAGGAGCGCGTTTTCCTCCCCGGCGCGGGCGAGGTATTTGACCAGCTTGAGCCGCTGGCACTCGCCGCCGGAGAGGGTGTTGAGCGGCTGGCCGAGTGTGAGGTAGCCCAGTCCCACATCGGCCAGTGAGCGCAGTCGACTGACGATGCGCGCCCGCTCGGCGAAGAAAGTGATCGCCTCGTTGACATCGAGCGCGAGCACGTCGGAGACGCTCTTTCCGTTCCAGCGGATGGCGAGAACTTCGGGCTTGAAACGTTTGCCTTCGCAGACCGGGCAGGGGACGAAAACATCGGCCAGGAACTGCATCTCGATGCGCTCGTAGCCGAGGCCCTGGCAATGCTCGCATCGCCCCTGGCCGCTGTTGAAGGAGAAATGGGAGGCGGTCAGCCCGGCGGCCTGCGCGGTCTCGGTGCGGGCGAACTGCTGGCGGATGTCGTCCCAGGCTTCGCAGTAGAGGGCAGCGTTCGAGCGCGGTGTCTTGCTGACCGGCGACTGGTCCACCAGCACGATGTCGCTCAGGGATTCGTCTCCGGCGATAGCGGTGATTTCCGCCGGGTCGTCGGCCATCTTGCCGCGCTTGGCGAGCAGGCCCTGATGGATGACGTTGTTCAAGAGGGTGGACTTGCCCGAGCCGCTGACGCCGCTCAAGGCGACGAAACGCCCGAGCGGGATCTCCACATCGAGGCCGCGCAGGTTGTGCTTGCGGGCGGCCTTGAATGAAAGCCGGGGCGCGTCTTTGACGGAGCGGAGTGTAGTGGGAGGATCAATACACAGGCGCCCGGACAGGTAGCCTCCGGTGAGACTTTTTTTGTCTTTGTAAATCTGCGCGGGCGTCCCTTGGAAGACAATTTGACCGCCGCCGGAACCTGGTTCGGGGCCGAGCTCGATTAACTGGTCGGCGGCGCGCATGACGGCCTCGTCATGCTCGACCACGACGACGGTGTTTCCCGCGTCGGTCAGGCGGCGCAGGATGGAGACGAGCCGGTCGATGTCGCGCGAGTGCAGGCCGACGGAGGGCTCGTCGAGGACGAAGAGCGTGTCCACCAGCGCGGTGCCGAGGCAGGTGGTGAGGTTGACGCGCTCAACCTCACCGCCGGAGAGCGTGCGGCTGGCGCGGTCGAGCGTGAGGTAGCCCAGACCGACTTCGTTCAGGTAGCGCAGGCGGGTGAGGATGGCCTCGTGTGCCAGCTCGGACTGGTGGGCGCGGCCGTTACCGCTGGATTTTTTCCGGACCGGCGCATGTTGCTCGATCCGCTCCAGCAGATCGGAGACGGGGATCTGGTAAAGCTCGGGCAGGGTATGGCCGTGCCACTTCCAGTTCATGGCCTCGGGGACGAGCCGCGAGCCGTGGCACTCCGGACAGGTCGTGTAGGAGCGGAATTTTGAGAGAAACACCCGCACATGCATCTTGTAGGTGGTGCTTTCGAGCCAGTCGAAAAAACGCTTTACGCCGTACCACTTGCGCGAGCTTCCGGCCCCGTCCCACTCGTAGTCGGGCTCGCCCTCCATGACCCATTGGCGGTCGGTCTCGGACATGTCGGCCCACGGGAGGTTGGTGGGGACGCCTTTCTTTTTCGCGCGGGCGACGAGGTCGCGCAGGCTCTCGCTGTAAACCTGCCCCTGAAAGGCGCGGATGGCGCCGTCCTCGATGGAGAGCGTGGTGTCGGGGATGACAAGGCGGTAGTCTATCTCGATCACGCGCCCGAAGCCCCGGCACTTGGGGCAGGCGCCGATGGGGGAATTGAAGGAGAAAAGCCCGGCGCGGGCGGGGCGGTAGCGCTTGCCGGTGGCGGGGGAGTGCAGGCCCTCGGAAAAGTGCCCCAGCTCGGCGGCTTGTGAGCCTTTGGCGGAAAACAGGAACAACTCGCCCTGCCCGAAATGGAGCGCCTGCGCGGCGGCTTCGAGGAAGCGCGCGCGGGATGCGTCGGCGAGCTTGAGCTTGTCGGCCACGACGTGGACGCTTTGGTCGGTAAAATTTGTATCGAAATTTTCGATACGGGTAACTCCGCCCCCCGCGATGAGGCGGGTGTAGCCCTGGGCGGAGACCGGGCCGAGGATGTCGGGCCAGACGAGTTTTTCCGGCTTGTCGATTTTAAAGGTTAAGAGGACTTCCTGGCCGGGCCAGGCGACGAGGGCTTTTTTCCAGATGGAGGCAGGATTGTCGTCCTCGATGATCTCGCCGGTGTCGGGGTCATGGAGTTGGCTGACGTGGCAGAACCAGACCTTGAAGTAGTCGCACAGCTCGGTCATGGTGCCGACGGTCGAGCGGGAAGTTTTGACCGTGTTGCTCTGCTCGATGGCGATGGAGGGGCGGATGTTCTCGATGGCGTCCACCTCGGGGCGGTCGAGCATTTCGAGGAACTGCCGGGTGTAGGGCGAGAAGGTCTCGACATAGCGGCGCTGGCCCTCGGCGTGGAGCGTCTCGAAGACGAGGGAGGACTTGCCGGTCCCGCTCAGCCCGGTGACGCAGATGAGCTTGCCCAGCGGCAGGTCGAGGTCGAAACCCTTTAAATTGTTCTGACGGACGCCGCGCAGGCGGATGGAGTCGAAAGTACCCATGAGTTTAAAGCGATAAACATATGTGCACCTTTGCGGGAAATGCAAGCGACAGGATGCACTTGTTTTCGCCGCTGTCCCGGTTGCGGCTGAAAGCCTCTACAGCAGGTTGGTCGGAAGCTCCTCTTCGGGGGTTGCGGTGGCGGTGGCTTGTTCGCGGGCGCGGGAGCGGGCTTCGGCGGGGACCGCGGGGGCGTAGGAGAAATGGGCCAGGGCGACGAATACGTCGGACTCGGGGACACTGTCCTCCAGCACGGGGCGCAGGCAGCCGAGGAAGGCGCGGTCGGCCTCGCCCGCCGGGTGGGCGAAGTCCTCAACCTCGCGCCAGAAGTGCTGGCGATGCTCGCTGACGGCGCGGGTGAGCGGGTTGTCAGCGGTGGTGCGCCAGGCCAGGAGCACGCGCGTCAGTGGGCGTGACTGGAGGGCTTTGCGGTAGTTGTTGACGAAGTCGCTGAGGTCGCCGGTTGCCTCTTCGGGGAAGAGGGTGGCCGCAGGCGGAAAGAAGTCCGTGTTGGCGGCGATGTGTTCCATGAGGCCGTCAAGGCCCTTGAAGTAGCGGTAAATGAGTACCTTGTCCACGCCGGAACGGGCGGCGACATGGTTAATCCCCAATTCGTGGAAACCGCCCTGAAGGATCAGGTCCACCGCAGCCTGTGCAATGCGTTCTTCGGTATGGGCGCGGTTTCGCTTCATGGAATCTTCATATAAGGGGGCGCTTCCGACCCTGTCAAACGCAACTGCGGGACGAAAACCGACGTAACACAAAAAACATACCGAACAGTGAATCTTGCCGGTCGGTTTGGATAAATCCTTGTCAGCCCCCACCGGGGGCGTATCTAGTGTAACTGAACGTGACTGAAGATTTGTCAAAAGTTTCCCCCGGTGTGACACCGGCTGTTCGCTATTTCCGCGCTGGCGGTTTTAACCAGTTGTACCTGTCGTCGGCTGATGATCTCAAGGCCCTGGCCGGTCTGGACCAGACGCTTTGGGTTGCCTCCAGTTGTCCGACCACCGGGCTGGACATGGACGAGAAGACGCTCGGCCTGATGGATACCGACGGCGACGGACGCATCCGCGTGCCGGAAGTGATGGCCGCCATCAACTGGACCCTGAGCGCGCTCAAGGATATTTCGACTCTGCCGGAGGGACGCGATTGGCTCGCCCTGGAGCAGATCGCGACCGATACCGATATTGGCGCTCGGCTTCACGAGTCGGTCAAGCGCATCCTGCGCAATCTCGACCGTCACGAGGACACGCGCATTTCCCTGGCTGACGCGCTCGACCGGAAGGGCATCTTCGCGGTCGCCAAGAGTAACGGCGACGGTGTCATCCCTGTGACCGCGGCGGACGGCCCGGCAGTGGGCCAGATTATCCAGGACATTCTGGACACGGTCGGCGGGGCGACTGATCGCAGCGGCGCGCCCGGCGTTACCGCCGAGGGCGTAACCAACTTTTACACCTCCTTGCAGGCCTACATCGACTGGTGGTCCGCCGGGCACCCGGAGGCGCGTAACCTCCTCGTGCCCGAGGGTGAACCGCAGGCCGACCTGTCCGCGCTCGACCCGGCCATTTTCCCGCTGGGTGAACAGACGGCAGCCGCTTCCGCCGCCGTCGAGGCGATTGCCGCCAAGGTGGAAGACTTCTTTGAAAACTGCGAAATGGCCGCTTTCGACGCGCAGGCGGTGAGCTTCTTTAACTTCTCGGAGCGTGACCTCTCCCAGCTCGGGGGCCGCACCAAGTCCGAAGTCCAGGAGGTGCTCCGCGATCTCCCTCTGGCCCGTGTGCAGGCCGACCGGCCGCTGCCGCTCTCGGAGGGGGTGAACCCGTACTACGCCTCCGCACTGGCCGCGCTGAGCGAGTCCGCCGTCGCTCCGGTGCTCGGGGAGGGCAAGCAGAGTCTGACTCGGCAGGAGTGGGACAAGCTGCGGGCGAGCTTTGCGGCCTATCGCGCCTGGATTGCGGCCAAGGCGGGAGCCGATGTCGAAAAGCTCGGCCTGTCGCGGATCGCCGAACTCCTGCGCGACAACAAGCGTTCGGCGCTCGAAGTGCTGATCAAGCTCGACGAAGCCATCGCGGAGGAAATCCTGTCCGTGGACGAGGTGGAGAAAATCCTGCGCTACCATCGGGATTTGTTCCGCCTGCTCAACAACTACGTTGCGCTGCCCGAATTTTACGATACCGACCGGCGGGCGGTTTTTCAGATGGGTAAGCTCATTATCGACGGCTGCTCACTCAGCCTGTGCGTGGATGTGGACGACATCAACCGGCACTCGCTCATTGCGGCCAAGTCGGGCATTTTCCTGGCTTACTGCGAACTTTCCCGTAAAGACGTAGCGGCCAAAAGAATCATCGCCGCCGCCGTCACGCAACGGGGGGTCGGGCGAATCACCGTGGGCAAGAACGCGGTCTTTTACGACCGCTACGGGCGCGACTGGGATGCCAAAGTGGTCAAGACGGTGGAGAATCCGGTCAGCCTGCGCGAGGCCGCGTTGGCCCCGTTCAAGAAGCTGGCCGCGCTGGTTAGTTCCCAGGTGGACAAGCTGACCTCGGCGCGGGAGAAAGCGATCGAAAGCAGCTTGACGACCGGCATCCAGAACGCCGGGCAAAAGATCGGGGAGAAACCGGCGGCGACCCCGGCGGCGGCTCCCTCAGGCGGGGTCGGTGTCGGCGGAATGCTGGCCGGAGGGGGTGTCGCGCTGGCGGCGTTGACCTCGTCCTTTGCCTTTATCGCCCAGTCGATGCAGAAGATCAGTGCGGCTTCGATTTTTTATACCATCGGGATCATCCTGCTTTTCATCCTGGTACCGGCATTGGTCACCGGCTTTTTCAAGCTCCGGGCCCGCGACATCGGGATGATTCTGGAAGCCTGCGGCTGGGCTATTAATGGCCGTATGCGGATCACGCTGAATGTCGCCCGACAACTCATGCATGTGGGGCGTTTCTCCAAGGGTTCAGAGCGGATCTATCCCACCTATGCCGAGAAACGCGGTGGCCTCTGGCGCTGGATCTTTTTCCCGATTTTCATCGGGCTGGCTATCTATTGCGCGATCTGGCTGGGCCGCATCCTGTGGACGGACAAGGAAGCTGAGGTTTCCCCGCCGCCACCGGTGGCGGAGACGGTCGAGGAAGCGCCGACCGCCGCCGAGAAGGATGCCGCCGCCGAAGCCGCAACCGCTCCAGACACCGCGGAGTAAAGCGAACATGCTCTAGATTTGCAACCGTTGCGCCGCGAAGTGGCGACACGGGTTGTTTTGGCAATGTATTTTACCGGCGCGATAAGAACTTTTGTGCTGAGGAAAAAAGCGCGGACCGTTGCCGGTTGGTCCCCTCCCTCAGCGGGCGATGTCGGTGTGGTTGAGGACGCGGATGCCATTGCGGTTGAGCACGTCGGCGGCCAGCTCATTGTCTTCCAGGCGCATGACCAGCCCGCTCTTGCCACCGGGGCGGGTCAGCATCGGGTAGGCGTAGTGGATGTTGATCTCGGCCTGGACGAGGGCGCAGGTGACTTTTTTCAGGTCTTGCTCGGTGTTGATCTCGGCCACGATTACTTCGTTGAGCGAAAAGGCGAAGCCCTGCTCGTGGAAGAAATCGCGGGCCTGCTCCCAGTAATCGACGATGAGCCGGATGATAACGTTGTCGGTCGTATCGACGGAGGTGACGGACATGATGTGCACGTCGTGCGAGGCGAGCATCATGATGATGTCGTTGAGGCGGCCCACCTTGTTGTCCGCGAATATGGAAAATTGCCGTACGGCCTCGCTGCCGGGGTTCTGAATCGTCTTCGCCGCCATGAGTGGTTAATCTAGCGTAGTTTGCGTAAAATGACAGGTAAAAAAAACGGCCTTGCGCCGCCGGGGTTTTTACAGCCAGTCTCGTGCCATGAGCTATGTCCCCGCCGCCGACCGCTACGAAAAAACCGCGTACGCCCGTTGCGGGCGTTCAGGACTGAAGTTACCCCGGGTTTCGCTCGGGCTGTGGCATAATTTCGGAGGCGTCGATGTGGAGGAAAACGCCCGCGCCATGATCCTGCACGCCTTTGACCGTGGGATTACGCACTTCGACCTGGCCAACAATTACGGGCCGCCGCCGGGCTCGGCGGAGGAGACCTTCGGGCGGGTGTTGCGCCGGGATCTGTCCCGCTGGCGCGACGAACTGGTCATCTCGACCAAGGCCGGTTATCACATGTGGGAAGGGCCTTACGGGGAATGGGGCTCGCGCAAGTACCTGCTCTCCAGCCTCGACCAGAGCCTTGGGCGTATGGGGCTCGACTATGTGGATATCTTTTACTCCCACCGCCCTGATCCCGAGACGCCGCTGGAGGAGACGATGGGTGCGCTGGCCACTGCCGTCCAGAGCGGGCGGGCGCTCTATGTGGGCGTTTCCAATTACAGTGCCGCGCAGACCCGCGAGGCGACCCGCCTCCTGCGCGAGTGGAAAGTCCCGTGCCTGATTCACCAGCCGCGTTACAGCCTCTTTGACCGCTGGATCGAGCCCGAGCTATGCCCGGTGCTGGAGGAGGAGGGGATCGGTTGCATCGTTTTCAGCCCGCTGGCGCAGGGGATGCTGACCGGGCGCTACCTCGACGGCGTGCCGCGGGATTCGCGGGCGGGTGGTCCGAGTGTTTTTCTCAAAGAGGAGCGCGTGCGCGAGATGCTTCCCAAAATCCAGGCTCTCAACGAGCTTGCCCAGGCCCGTGGGCAAAGTCTGGCTCAGTTCGCCATCGCCTGGGTGTTGCGGCGGCCGGTCGTCACGTCCGCGCTCATCGGGGCGAGTCGTCCGGCGCAGATCGACGATTGCCTCGGCGCGCTGGAGGCCCCGGCCTTCACGGACGAGGAACTCGCCGCTATTGAGCGGATTCTGGCGGCTTAAACGGGCTCGGAGGTTGAGTTCGCCCGCCGAGGGGATAACCTAGCTTTTGAACGTGGCCAAGACGCTTAAACTGCTGACCTTTAACATCGCGCACGGGCGTGGGCTTTCGCTCTACCAGGGGTTCCACTCCGAGCGGGTCATCCGCCGCAACCTGTCCCGCATCGCGCAACTGCTCAACGACAGCGGCGCGGACATCGTGGCCTTGCAGGAGGTCGATGAACGCTCCCACTGGAACAAGAACCTCAACCTGGCCCGGCTGATTCAGGAGGAGAGCGGTTTCGGCTACGCCCAGATCGGGGTCAACAACCGCCGCGAGGGCGGCAAGCCCCTGGCCTACGGCAATGCCATCCTCTCGCGTCACCCGGTGCATTTTTGGGAGAACAATCCCTTCGGCAGCGCCACCTTGGGTGAGAAGGGGTTCATCTACGCCGAAGTGGACGTGGACGGGCACCACATCCCCGTGATCAACCTGCATCTGGACTTCCGCTCGCGCAAACGCCGGATCTGGCAGGTCGAGCGTATCGTCCAGTACATGCGACAGCGGCCTTGCCCGCGCCGGGGCGACGGGATGGTCGCGCCGATCATTTGCGGCGACTTCAACAGCGGCTCCTCCCCGGACGGCGACGCTGTGAATCACCTTTTCCAGACCGTGCTTGAGCACGGCGACTACCAGCTTTATCCGACAGACGCCAAGACCTTCCCGACCTACTGGCCGCGCAAGGCGATTGACTTCGTGTTCGTGCCGGAGCCGTACCGGGTCGTCGGCGAGGAGGTGCGCAAATCCTACCTCTCCGACCATCTGCCCGTGCTGGTCGAGTTCGAGATCGCCCCCGGCGAGTAGGGGAGTTTGCTCGCGAAGGCACGCTAAGAAGCGCGAAGTTGCGGGTCATTAGCCACAACGGCCTATCGCGCTCAGGTCGGGTGCTTGCGCATGGCACGCAGCAGGGGGAGCATGAGCAGCGGGGCCAACAGGGAAACCGAAATACCCCAGCTCAGGCTGGAAAGGTCGGCGACCGCCCCGACGACCCAGGGCATGAAAATCCCGCCCGCGTTTCCCAACGCGGCCAGAAGGGCAAACATGCTGGCTCCGCCGTTGGGGTAGTGGTTGGCAGTGATGGCGAGGGTCGTAGGCCACAGGCAGCTCCCCGTGAAGCCGACCAGAATACAGGCGGTCAGTGCGACCCACGGCACCGGGAAAAAGCAGCCGATGATAAAAAGCACGACGGAGGAGGAACAACTCCAGACCATCAGCGTGATCGGGGTGACGCGGTTGCCGATGGCCCCGATAATCATGCGGCCCAGTGACATGGCCAGCGAAAACAGCAGCAGGCACAGCCCGGCGAATTCGGTCGAGTAGCCGAGGGAAATTTCCGCGTAGGCGGGCAGCCACTGGGCGATGCCCAGCTCCGTCGCCCCTCCCAGAAAAATCGCGATAAGAGCCAGCCCGAACCAGCGCCGCCGCAGAAGCTGGCGCAGGGGCATGCGCCGGCCGCCTTCGGCGATGAGGGAGGGGAAGCGAAGCAGGCTGAAGGCTGTCAGCAGCACCAGCGGCAGCGGAAGGAGCAGGTAGCAGGCTCCGGCCCAGCCGAGGTCAAAGCCCAGCGCCAGCGTGCCGATCATGACAGTCACGATTGCCCCCACGCAGTAAAAGGAGTGGAGCAGGTTCATCGAGGAGGCGAGCTTGTCCGGGTTGAGCGCGGCCACGATCGGGCTCAGGATCATGTCCAGAATACCCGAGCCCAGCCCGAGGAAAAAGAACGTCACCCCGAGCAGCGCGTAGCTCGGTGCCAGTGCCATCCCGACCAGGCTGACGGCGATGAACAGGTTACCGAGCAACGCGAAGGGCTTCGCCCCGAAGCGATCAGCCAGTGGTCCGGTAATGACGATGCCAATCACCAGCCCCCCGAAGACAGACGCACCCAACCGCCCGAGCTGTTCCTGGCTGAGCCCTTCCTCACCGCCATAGAGACGGCTCAGCGTGGTGAGAAAGACCGGCAGCAGATTAATCCCGATAGACAGGCTCATCATCGCGCCATAGCTGAGCCAGGTCAGCAGGCGGGCATTGGGAAAAGCGGAGGGCATATCCCGCCCCATCAAAGCCAGCTTTCGGGGGAAGGCAAATCCCGGTTGGGAATGTTTTCACCGCGGGTGAGCGGCGGACGAAAAAAAGAAATTGCCCGCGAAGTCACGCGAAGGGGCGCGAAGGTTATTTGTGGAGCGTTGCTGGTACTTCTTGCCCGTTTTGATCAGACGAGGAGATTTCGCGAGAAAGCGGGCAAGGGAGAGAGCATACGCTTCCGGGCTTACTTAACGTGCTTTCCGGACTTCCTGTTAGGGCCTGTTCTCCGCTGCTTGTGGCAGGGATGACTTGTTCTCTGTCTATATAATGCCTCTTTGAAAAATGACCTTCGCGCCCCTTCGCGTGACTTCGCGGGCAACTTCCAGATCCCGACGCGCAAGCGGGCGCGGGGTCACTGCTCCGGATGGATCGGCTGGAGGTAGCGGCGCAGGTAGGGGATGCCTTGCTTGTCCTTGTAAATGAGCACGAGGTCGCCGCGCTTGAGCGGGGGCGAGCCGGAAAGCAACTCGTCCTGAAAATCCTGGGTCACGCGCCGGGCTTCCACGCCGTCGGCGTCCAGCTCCGAACGCCGGATGACGAGCAGCCCCGCCTCGGGGACTTCCCAGCGGGTATTGGCGGGCATGATGTCGAGAAAGAGCGCGCGGTCCTCGTCTGACACGCGGCGGGTGGCGGTGATGTTTTTAAAAACCCCGTCTTCGAGAAAGGCGAAAATCTGATAGCGGGCGGTGGCTTCGGGGTCGTTCTCGACCGGTTTGCTAAAGCGCTGGAAGGTCATTTCCCAAATACCGGCGATCTCCTCGCGGCTGGCGGGGCGGGAGTTGAGCGCAAGCGCGTCTGCATCTATTTGCGCATGCAGCAGCCCGCAGCCCCAAAGAGCGGCGGCGAGAAACAGAAAGCGTTTACGGAGAATGGCAGGCATGCGTATGTCTTCTGACAGCAGGCTGGCGCAAAGGTGCCTCAAAGGCAAGACCGGCCTCAGGGGCTGCCCCTGAAGAAAAATCTCGTGTCATTTGTGGTAAAAAAACGACCCGCCGAGGCGTCTCTAGTCACTTTGCAGCAGCGGGATGAGGAAGCGGAAGGTCGTGCCGGCGGGGCCGGTTTCGAGCAGTTCGAGTTCGCCACGGTGGGACTTGAGAATCTGGCGTGAGATGGCCAGCCCGAGCCCGGTTCCCTGCGACTTGCCGGTGAGGAAGGACTCGAAAATCTTCCCGCGCATTTTTTCGGGAACGCCGCCGCCGGCATCCTTGACCGTCACGCTGGCCAGCGTGCGTTCGCCCAGAAGCTGAGTGCCAAGGATGACGGAGATGACTCCGCCCTCGGGCATGGCTTCGACCGCGTTGATAATCAGGTTGAGGATGACCTGCTGGATCTGGCCCTTGTGGACCTCGACCATGAGCGGCTCTCGCGGGGCCTCGTAGGCGAGATGGACCTTGGATTGCTCCAGCTTGAGGCGCAGCAGTACGAGGCTGTCTTCGACCAGCTTCTTGAGATCGTGGGGTGAGTGCATCTCCGAACGGCTTTTGCCGAAGTTGAGCACCCGGCTGACGATTTCCTCCAGTTGGACAATCTTCTCGGTGATGACGGACACGTCCTGCTGGCGCGGGTCGCCCGCGGGGAACTCCAGGTCAAGCGCCTCGAACAGGAGCTTGATCACGGTCAGCGGGTTGCGAATCTCGTGGGCGATCTCGGCCGCGAGCAGCCCGAGTGTGGTCAGGCGTTCGTTGCGGCGGAGGCTCTCCTCGGTGGCGAAGACGCGGCTGTAGAGCCGGGAGTTTTCCAGGGCCACGCCGCCGAGCGAGGCCAGCGTGGTGAAAAGGCGTTTCTCGTCGTTGTTGAAGCGGTGGGAGACATCGGTGTAGGCGTTGAGCACGCCGATGACTTCCTTCCCCACGACGATGGGCGTGGTCAGCATGGAGCGGAGCTGGTCGCTCTGCACGAAGGGGACAAAGTGGTGCTCCTCGGTCCGGGCCAGGTCGGAGACACTTATCTGCTTGTTGCGCTTGAGGGCGACGCCGATCGTGCTTTGCTCCAGGTCCAGTTCCTCTTGATACTCGACGCTGCCATCCGGCCCTTCCAGGGCGTGGAGTTTCAGGGATTTGCCGTCCGGGGTCAGGAGCATGATCGCGCAGTAGCGGCAGTCCATCAGGCGGCGGGCCTCGCGGGCGATGCTCTGTAAAAGTGTGGGCTGATCGCGGGTGGCCACCAGTTGCTGTCCGGCGCTGATGAGGGCCTGAAGCTGCCCGGCTTTTTCCTTGAGCTGGTTGATCAGCCACAGGCGACCCACGACCTTGGTGGCCTCGGAGGTCAGCAGCACGAGCAGCTTGAGGTCCTTTTCGTCAAAGGCGGCGACCTGCTCGCTGTCCACATTGACCACGCCGACGGTCAGCCCTTGCAGGATCATGGGGGCGGCCATCTCGGAGCGGATCGACTGCTTTAAGGTGATGTAGCGCGGATCGAAGCGCACGTCCTCGATCAGCACGGGTTCGCCGTGCAGGGCGACCCAGCCGGTGACGCCGCTGCCCAGAGCGAGCTTGATCTCCTCCGAGGACTTGGGCAGCCCCCGGTAAACTTCGATTTCGAGCCGGTTGGTGTCGGGGTTGATGAGCGCGATGGACGCGCTGGTGGCCCCGAGGGTTTCCAGCAGGTTTTTGATGATGAGTTCCAGCGCCTCGCGCGGGTCCTCGGTCTGGCTGACGAGACTGCTGATCCGGTAGAGGGAATCGAGCACGGAACGGTCTTCCTGGGCGGTTTTCAACTCTGGGTCAGCATGGGAAGAAATCGCTCCCGCGCAACGCCAATTCCCTGTGGCTTGTGCATCCTCCTTCACCTCAGATCACGGCCTGGAAGTCTTCGCACGAGATGATGCGGTTGAGCGTGTCGCGCAGGGCGACCAGGCTGGAGGTGTCGGCCTTGTCGCCGTGGTCGATGCGCTCGATGTAGAAGGTGTCAAGCGCGGCGGTCCGCTCGGTCGAAATGCGGGCGAAGGTGATGTCGAAGCCGTGGTCGAAGATGGCCTTGGAGAGCTGGTAGAGCAGACCGACGTGGTCGTTGGTCTGGATCTCGACGATGGTGCGGCGCAGGGAAAGCTCGTGGTAGATGTCCACCGAGGAGGGGATGGGCGCGCGCAGGCGCGAGTCCGTTTCGTACATCTTGGCACGGCTGGCCTGGCGGGCCTTTTCCTGGATGCCGGGCATGAGATCTTTGTTGGTCAGGAGCGCGTCGTTGAGTTCCTTTTCAAAGATTTCTCGGGCATGGGCATTGGTGACGACCCCGCCGGAGGGGTCCACTACGTAGAAGGTGTCGATCGTGATATGGTCACCACGGGAGATGGCCTTGGTGCTGAGAATGTTCACCCCGGCCACGGTGAGCGCCCCGGCCAGCTTGTAAAACAGGCCAGCCCGGTCCCAGGTGACGACGTTGACCACGCTCATGCCCTGGTCGATGTCGTCTTTCCAGTCAACCATGGGTACGAGGGAGCCGACCGAGTCGGCCTCGGTGATCTGCCCGAGCAGGTTGTTGATCATGCGCAGGTGAAGCTCGATGTCTTCAGCGCTGTTGTGGAGAAAATATCGCTCCGGCAGGAGGTTGAAGTGCGCTTCAATCTGATCTTCCGGGATGTCGGGCAAACTGCTGGCAATGAGTTTTTTGTGTATCATCTCGATGTGTTCTCGGGTCTTGCGGGCCACCTCCTCCTCATCGTGCAGCAGGTCAAAGCTGGCGCGATAGAGCTGGCGGTGGAGGGCGTCCTTGTATTCGTTCCAGAGGCCTTTGGCCGTCCCTCGCGCGTCGCAGTAGGTGCACACGAAGAGGTGTCGCAGGGCCTCTTCATTTTCCACCAGTTCGGCAAACGATTGGATCGTCCTTGGGTCATCTACGTCGAACCGTTGCCAGAATCGTGCCATTTCGAGATGATTCTTTATAATAAATAAAACAAGCGGGTGGAATTTTTCGGGTACATCCATGCGCTTGAGGATGGGGGCGGCCAGGGCGACGCCGCGTTCGCAGTGGTCCTCGACGCCATCGCTTTTGCCCAGATCGTGCAGCAGGAGGATCAGGTAGAGCAGGGCCGGAGTCTCGGCCTGGCGGATGGCCTCCTGGTACGGCGTAACGAACTCGCCCACGCCTTCAAAGACCTGGTCCAGCTCGTGGATGGTGTTGAGCACGTGAATGTCCGCCGTGTACCGGTGATAGAACTCGTGCTGCACGAGGCAGGTCAACTCGCCAAACTCGGGGATGAAGCGCCCGAGCACGCCCAGCTCGTGCATGAGCGAGAGCGTGGGGTAAACCTGTCCGCGCTCCTGCAGGATGGAGCGGAAAGTGCGGTTGGGGGACTCGGCGTGGGTGATGCGCGGCGTGATGAGTTGAGTGGAATTGGTGATGAGGCTCTGCAACTCGATGTCGAGGCGCGCCCGGTACTGCTGGGCGTAGCGGAAGACGCGAATCAGCCGGTCGGGGTCTTCCCCGAAAATGCCGGAATGCTCGTGGCCGAGGACGCCTTCGCGCAGGATGAAGCCGTCGAAGCGCTTTTCGAGGCTTGTCTGGCGCGAGCGGATCACGTCGCGCAGGGTGATGCGCTCCTTGCCGGGCATGCCGGTGATGGCCAACCGCTGCTCCAGCAAGCGCGAGAGGGTGTAAATGCGGTTGGCGTGGGAGTAGTAGTCACGCATGAACCACTCCACCCGGCGGAAAATATCCTCCCGGCGGTAGCCGAGCGCCCAGGCCACGGAGGGCTGTTTTTCGAGGTTGAGCAGGTCCGTCGGGCGGGTGCTCTCGAAGTGAAGCTCGTTGCGGACGCGCAGCAGGAAACTGTAGGAGGTTTCCAGGCTCTTGCGCTCCTGCGGGGTGAGGTAGCGGCGGCGCTCCAGAGCGTCGAGCGAGCCTTCCCCCAACCGGATGCGAGCCATCCAGAGGATGTTCTGGTAGTCGCGCAGGCCGCCGACGCCGTTCTTGATGTCGGGCTCCTGCATAAAGACGGTTCCGCCGTACTTCTCGCGGCGTTCGGCCTGGTCTTTTAAGCGGAATCGCACGTAGGGGGTCGGGTCCTCGTGTTCGAGCATCCGGTTGTAGTCGTGCGTGAATTTGTCAAAAACCTTCTGCGAGCCGCAGATGAGCCGGGCCTCCAGCAGGGCGTTTTTCGACTGGTCCTCCAGTTTGGCCTCCTCCAGCGCCTCCTTGATTGTGCGGGTGGAGTGGCCGACTTTCAGGCTCAGGTCCCACAGCGGGTAGAGAATCTCGTTGGTGAGGGTCTCCTGAAGCGGCTTGATCGCCACCTCCTTGACCCGCTTGGGAAAGAGAAACATCAGGTCAATGTCGCTGAAGGGGCTCAACTCCTCCCGCCCGTAACCCCCGAGGGCGACCAGGGCGACTTCGCAGGGCAGCTTGCCGTGCTTGAGCTTGTAGGTCTCGATCGCGTGCTGATAGAGCTTTTCCAGCAACACATCGACCATGATCGTGCGGGCTTTTGCCACACGAAGACCCGCATCGCCCTTGCGGTGGTAGCGCTGAAGCATTTCCCGTTCGAGTCGGGCGTATTCCTTGAGCTTCGGCAGCTTCTCCCCAGGGCCTGATCCGGGCCCAAAAACCAGACGCTTCTCGGCGTGCTGGCGGATGCGGCGGAACAGCGGGTCTTCGGTTATGGAGCTCAAAACCCTCTTAATCACGCAGATGCACCGCCCGATTTCAACGGGGAAAATCACCCCCGGCGCATAATTCTTGCCCGCTCACGCTGCAAAAAAAAAGCCCGTCAGTTCCAGCGGTGCCGAAACTGACGGGCGCAAAGGAGAACCGTTGTCGCCTGACCTAGAACTCGCCGGACTGGAGCATTTGCTCGGTGGCAGGTTCTTCGGCGGGGGCGTCGATGAGTTTTTCAATCGCGGGCAGGCCGAAGGCCAGGGCGATGCTGACGGCCAGGCCCAGGATCAGCTTGATCGTGTCGCGCCCGACGTTGGCGTAGGTCTTCTTCTTGATCTTGCGGTCGATCCCCAGGCACAGGGCGATTTCGCGGCCTGCGAGCAGCCCGAGGAAGACCCAGGTCGTGCTCATCGGGATGTTGTTCAGGTTCTTGAAAATGTACAGGATGACGCCGTACTGGAAGTCGATGATCGTGGCCGAGCGGATGTCGTTGCTGTTGCGCTTGGAGGTGACGATGCGCTGGATGCTGCCCCCACGGATGTAGAAGATGATCGCCAGCAGAGCGCAGATCCACCCCGTCGCCGCTATCATGGTGGTCAGGTCCAGTTTGCGCGGAGTGAAGGCGAAGATGTTGGCCAGGTCCTGCATCAGCCACTGTGACCAGAGGAAGCCCGTGGATATCCACTGGAGGATGACCCAGATCGGGTGCTTGTCCTCGTCGTCGCTGTGGGTTTTTAGAAAATAGCGTTCAACTGCCAGCAGGACAAAGCGGGCCAGCACAAAGGCGCAGGCGAAGGCGACCCCGTAGCCCAGAATGGACTTGAGGACCATCTTCTGGATAACCTCCGGGTTGTTCGAAGCGACAAAGACCGACAGCGTCAGGAAGGTCGTGCTGACCGGTACCCCGTAGCGGGTGAGGATCAGGATAACGATGGGCGGGACGATGAAGTACCACTCGATCCCGTCGGGCGGGATCGGAATGCGGTCCAGGCGGTTGTAGCTGGGGTCCCCGCCGTGGGTGTGCCAGCCATACATCAGCACCAGGGTCAGGATCGTGGCCGCAAAAAGCCACAACACCCACCAGGGGCGGTTGTGGTTGGATGCCAGAAAGGTCCCCAGAGTCTGGATCGCGTCATTGGCAATGATTGAATAGGAGGCGAACGAAAAGCCGATCACCATGAAGATAAGTTGCCAGTCCATAGGCGACTGTGCGTAGCACAGTCGGCGGTAGAGACTGGCGAAGGCCGCGCATAGGTCAAGTCACGCTCTGTGACATTTCTGTGACGATGCTTTGGGCAAAGACAGGAGGACTTTCCGGCGGAAACGAAGTGTTCACCGAGGATAGGGACTGCCGGTCCCTTGATCGCTGAAAAAGGGACTGCGGGCTTGCCCGTGGGCATGCTTGGGGTAGGGTAAGCGCCTTCTGACCAGGAAGCGGGGACGACCCCGCCTCTCCGCATTCAAAAATGGGGACGGCCCCGGTAAAATCTCCTGAAAAGATGCATTGGTTAATATTGATCGTGGCGGGCCTGTTGGAGGTCGGCTGGGCCGTGGGGCTGAAATATACGGAGGGCTTTACCCGGCCCTTGCCGACGGCGGGGACGGTTTTGGCGATGGTGCTGAGCATGTTCCTGCTGGGGCTGGCGATGAAGACGCTGCCGGTCGGGACCGCCTATGCCGTGTGGGTGGGAATCGGCGTGGTGGGGACGGCTGTCGCCGGGGTCTTCCTGCTGGGAGAGGCCGTCCACTGGCTGAAGGCGGTCAGCCTGCTGTTGATCGTTGTCGGGATCGTCGGACTTAAAATGAGTGCGGCTGCGGATTGAAGGGGAGGTAAAAACCGCGCTTGCCCCGACGCGTAGGGCTGGCAAAATATCCGGTTTCAATTTTTCCGTCAAAAACCAGAAAAGATGTCCGAGATAGCCAAAGCCTACGAACCGCAGGAAGTCGAAGCCCGGTGGAGCGCCGCCTGGGAGCAAGCCAAGTGCTTCAAGGGGGTACTGCCTGAGGATCCCTCCGCCGTCGAGGCGCACTCCATCGTGATTCCGCCGCCCAACGTGACGGGCGTGCTGCACATGGGGCACATCCTCAACAACACCATTCAGGACATCCTCACCCGCCGCGCCCGCCAGCAGGGCAAGGCCGCCGTCTGGGTCCCCGGCACCGACCACGCCGGGATCGCCACCCAGGCCCGCGTCGAGCGCGAACTGCGCAAGGAGGGCAAGACCCGCCACGACCTCGGACGGGAAAAGTTTCTGGAAAAAGCCTGCCAATGGCGCGACGAGCACGGCGGCATCATTCTGGAGCAGTTGAAAAAGCTCGGGGCCTCCTGCGACTGGGACCGCACGGTGCACACGCTCGACGAGGGCTACAGCCGCGCCGTGCTCACAGCCTTTGTGGAGCTTTATAACAAGGGCATGATCTACCGCGGCCAGCGCATGGTCAACTGGTGCCCGGTCAGCCTGACCGCCCTTTCCGACGAGGAAGTCATCATGAAGCCCCAGCAGGGCTTCCTCTACAAGATGCGCTACGAGATCGCCGAGCGCCCCGGCGAGTTTGTCGAGATCTCCACCACCCGCCCTGAGACGATCATGGGCGACACCGGCGTGGCCATCCACCCCGAAGACGAGCGTTACAAGCACCTCCACGGCCTGCACGCCATCCGCCCCTTTCCCCGCGCGGAAATTCCCTTTGTGCCGGACGCGCACGTGGACCGGGAGTTCGGGACCGGGGTGCTCAAGGTCACTCCGGCCCACGACCAGGCGGACTGGGAGATCGGCAAGCGCCACAACCTGCCGGCTATCGACGTGCTCACGCCGGACGGCAAGGTCAACTGCCCCGAGATGCCCGAGTTCCACGGAAAGGACCGCTTTGAGGTTCGCAAACTTGCCGCGAAGAAGCTGGAGGAAATGGGCCTGCTCATCGAGGCCGAGCGCTACGAGAACAACGTCGGCTTCTCCGAACGCGCTGATGTGCCGATCGAGCCGCGCCTGTCCGACCAGTGGTGGCTCAAGTACCCGAAGGTCGAAGAGGCCAAGGAGGCCGTCCGCTCCGGGGCGATCAAGTTCTACCCGCAGCGTTGGGAAAAGGTTTACCTGCACTGGCTCGACAACATCCAGGACTGGTGCATCAGCCGTCAGCTCTGGTGGGGCCACCGCATCCCCGTCTGGTACAAGAAGGGCATCGACCGCTCGAAGTTGAGCGACGCGGACTTCGCCAACCCGGAGCTGGTCCATGTCTCCGTGGACGGCCCCGCCGACCCCGAAAACTGGGAACAGGAAGCCGACGTGCTCGACACCTGGGCAAGTTCCTGGCTCTGGCCCTTCGGGACCTTTGGTTGGCCGGGTGCCCCGGATGCGCAGCCTGACCCGGATGCGGAAAAACCGCTTTGGCAGCGTGAGCTGGAGTTTTGGTATCCGACCGCCGCGCTGGCGACGGGGCCGGACATCATTTTCTTCTGGGTGGCGCGCATGATTATGGCGGGCCTGGAGTTCATGGGGGACATCCCGTTCAAGACCGTTTACTTCAACGGCATCATCCGCGACGGCAAGGGCCGCAAAATGTCCAAGTCGCTCGGCAACTCCCCTGATCCGCTGGAACTGATCGCCCTCTACGGCGCGGACTCCATGCGTCTGGGGATGCTCATGATCGCCCCCAAGGGCCAGGACGTGCTCTTTGACTTCACCACCGACCCGAAAACCGGCGCGGTCACCGAGTGCCCGCCGCTCCAGCAGGGTCGCAACTTCTGCAACAAGCTCTGGAATGCCTGCCGCTTCCGGCTGATGCAGCAGGTTGCTCCTGAGGGTGCTGAAGGGCAAGCCTCTACGGATGCGCAGCCTGCCCCGGCGAGCGGCGGCTCGCTGGAGGACATCGTCGCGCGGCTTGAACCGGAAAAGTTCGACGCCGACGACCACGCCATCCTCGGTTCGCTGGCCGAGACGCTCGACGCCTACGACAAGGATCTGTCGGCCTACGAGTTCAACGCGGTCACGCAGCAGATTTACAAATTCTTCTGGTCGGACTTCTGTGACTGGTACCTGGAGGTTTCCAAGTCCAAGCTCCAGAACCCCGCGCTGAAGGACAACTGCCTTGCCATTCAAGACCTTTGCCTGCGGCAACTGCTGCTCATGCTCTACCCGCTGACGCCGTTCATCACCGAGCAGCTCTGGAACGACATGGGCTTTGCCGCCGCTACCGCAGACGGCCAGCCGGACTTCATCCAGCACTACGCCCCCGGCACCGGTACAGAACTGCGCGCCAAACTGCTTTCGGCCAATGTCACACTCAATCAGGGGGCGATGGAGGAAGTCGAGGCCCTGCGAGACTTCGTGCAAAAGGCCCGCGCGCTCAAGGCCCAGTACAACCTTGCCGCCAAGCGTGACGTGACTTTCTTTGTGGTCGGCGACGCGGCCAACCGTGCCGTCGTCGAAAGCCACGGCGAAAAGCTCAAGCGCCTGATTGGTGCGCTCGGCATCGAGCCGCGTGACGACGTGCAGGACGCCCCGGCGTCCGTTACGGCGTTGGGCACGCTCTACCTTGACCTCTCCGATATCGATGTGGAGGGCGAAAAGAAGCGTCTGGGCAAGGAGCTGGAAAAACTCGTCGGTGCGATCCGCGGCGCGGAGGCCAAGCTCGGGAACGAGAAGTTCACCGGCAAGGCTCCGGCCGATGTCGTCGAAGGCGTGCGCCAGACCTTGGCCGAAAACAAGGCCAAGGCCGCCGAACTGGAACGCCTGCTCGCCTCATTCGGCTGAGCCTGCCACGCGCTGGCGATGAGTGCTGCTGGCGGTAAGCCCCGCAGCCGTAAACCTCATCCCTTCGCCGCCACCCGCCGTTACCGCAAGCCCGCTCGCTGACTTCAGCAGGCGATGAACAGCGCTGGACGCTCGTTTGTCGTCTCTCTGTGTCTTTGTGCCTCTGTGGTGAAAAATTGGATTAACCACAAAGTCACAGAGACACAAAGGGGATGCCTCTTCGCGTGCCTTCGCGGGCAACTCCATTCGCCTTTCGCGGGCGACCCCTCTCCCGGCTTAGAGCGAATATGCTCTAGATCTCGGGGTCGGTTTCCTGAATGAGGACTTCCTGCAACCCGGCCAGAAAGATGTAACAGGCATAGACCTGCTGAAGTTCAGGGCTCATTTCGTCGAAATCGAGCTCGCCTTCTTCTAGCTGTTCGTCGGCGAAGGGCTTGAGAAAAAGCTGCTGGATTTTCAGGCGCACCGCGGAGCAGGCCCGCATGACGGCGAAGGCTTTGTCTTCGGAGAGAGTGATGGTCTGGTGGCCGGTGCTGGCGTTGTTCAGCATCTCGGCCAACTCGCCGCAATCGGCCCGGACGGATTCCAGCAACCCGTCGCGCCAGGCTTCGGTCAGTTCGGTGTCGGCGGGGTCCGGCCCCTCCATACGGACGGAGAGTTGCGCGCCAACCTGGCGCGAGAAGCTGTCGATCAGTTCGCGGAAGGTGGCCAGAAAGACCGGGCTGAGCCTGAGATGGATGTCGGGCATGTTGTCTGGTTAAACAATGAAGGCAGGGCCGCGCGAAATGCAAGGCCGGGCTGGACTCCCTGGGGGCAGCAGGGGGCGTACCCGGTGGGTTATTCGCCGGAATCGCGCTGGAGTTTGGCGCTGAGCTGCCACTCCTGAAGCTGATAAACGTAGGCCTCGGCCTGTTCTCGGGAGCCGGACCAGAGCACGGAGCGTCCCTCCTCGTGAACTTCGAGCATGTGCTTGCGGGCCTTGGCCAGGTCGTAGCCGAAGACACGCCGGAACACCATGACGACGTAGTCCATCAGGTTGACGGGGTCGTTCATGACCACGACCAGCCAGGGCAGATCGGCTTCGGTCTGCGTTTGGGTCTTGGGCGCGGCCAGCGGATGGGAAGTCTGAGCCATGAGAGTTGCGCGGGCACGGCACGTTTCCCGGCCCGGAGTAAAAAACTTACCCCGGTCCCCGATGTCCGCAAGTGCTAAACCTTGCGCTTGCCGATCTGCTTGCGCAGGAGGCTGGCGAAGGCCTCCAGTTCCTCTTCCAGAGCGGGCATGTACTGGGCGATATTCTCGGCCTCGGCATTGAGGGCGGCCAGTTCGAGGCTTTCGGCCAGATGGCTGAGGCGCTCGGCGTGAAAGATGGACGCCCCGCCCTTGATGCTGTGGGCGCGGTGATTCAACTCGGAGAATTCCCCTCGTTCCCAGGCCTGGGAAAGTCTTTCCCAATCCGAACGGTAGTTCTCCAGAAAAATGTCGGCGGCGGAGAGCAGGTCGTCGCGGTCCTCGTGCGAGAGCTCCCCGAAGAGTCGCTCAAGGTCGTCGTCACGGGTGGGGACGTAGCCCGGTCCCGCGCAGTGGCGGCCCTTGCCCAGGTCGGAGGATATGGTGTCGAGGACCGAGTGCAGCTTGGCCGCACGAAAAGGCTTGGCGATGTAGGCGTCCATCCCGGCTTCGAGACAGAGGGCCTCGTCGCTGGACATGGCGCGGGCGGTCATGGCCACGATGACGGTGCGTGTGCCGCGAATTTTCTCCATTTCACGGATCTGACGGGTCGCCTCGATGCCGTCCATTTCGGGCATCTGCACATCCATCAGAATCAGGTCGAAGCGCACGGCCATGGAAGCTTCCACCGCCAGGCGGCCATTTTCGACCACGGTGACTTCATGCCCCATTTTTTTCAGGCGGCGCTGAGTGACTTCCTGGTTAATCGGGTTGTCCTCGGCCAGCAACACGCGCAGCGGGGACATAGCGGCGGCCTTGCCGCCCGTGTGGGTATGTCCTTCAGCTGTGCGCGAGGGGTGCCGACGGCGTTCCGGTACCGCCACCTCGAAGAGTTCCAACACGACTTCGAGCAGGACCGACTGCTTGATCGGCTTGCTCAGGAAGCGCTGGATGCCCATTTCGCTGGCCTGGCGCGCCTCGTCCTGATTGAGCGAGGAGGAGAGCAGGATGAGCTTGGCGTCCTTTAAATGCTGGCGATTGACAATCAGGCTGGCCACCTCAAGTCCGCTTAGGTGGGGCATCTGCTGATCGAGCAGGACAAGCTGATAGGGCTCGCCGCCGGTAGTGGCCCGTTGCATCATTTCCAGCCCTTGCAGGCCACCCTCGGCTACCTCGGCTCGGAAGCCCCAGTGACGGCACAGTTCGGAAAGAATGGTGCGGTTTGTCTGGTGGTCGTCGATGATGAGCACGCGCAGGCCTTCAAGTTGCTTGAGGTGCTTGCGCGGCACGCTCTCGCGCCGCCGCAGCGCCTGGAAGGGAATCTCCACTGAGAAGGTCGAGCCTTGGTCAAGGCAGCTCTGCACGCTGATGGAACCGCCCATCATCTCCGCCAATTGGCGGCAGATAGACAAGCCCAGCCCAGTACCCCCGTATTTGCGGGTGGTGGAGGAGTCGGCTTGGGTAAAACTGTCGAAAATAGCCGCCTGGCGCGAGTCGGGGATGCCGATGCCGGTGTCGGTGACGGAGAAGCGGATACGAGTTTGTCCATCTTTCTCGTTCACGGTGGCGGCCGAGACAACGATCTCGCCCTCATCAGTGAACTTGACTGCGTTGCTGATCAGGTTGCTGAGGATCTGGCGAAAGCGGGTGGGGTCGCCGCGTACGTGGCTGGGCAGGTCGGAGCCTGTGCGCAGGGCCAGTTCGATGCCTTTCTCACGGGTTTGCCCCGCGAACTGGTCCAGGCATTCCTCTATGGTGGTGAGGAGGTTGAAATTGATCTCCTCCAGTTCGAGCTGGCCAGATTCGATCTTGGAGAAGTCCAGCAGGTCGTTGATGAGGGTGAGCAGGGTGTTGCTGCAATTGACGATGGTCTGGACGTATTTCTCCTGCTCGGCGGTCAGGTCCGAGTCGAGCGAAAGCTCCGCCATGCCGATGATACCGTTGATCGGAGTGCGGATTTCGTGGCTCATGTTGGCCAGGAAGTCACTTTTGGCGCGGCTGGCCTGCTCGGCGCGGGTCATGGCCTCGCGCAGCTTGCGCTCCTGCTCGACCGAGTCGGAGATGTTCCGGCTGACGCAGACCACGCCGAGGCGCTTGTTATTGCTGTCGAAGACGGGCATCTTGGTCGATTGCAGCCACAGGCCGGGGCCATCCTTCAACTGGAAATAGCTCACGTTCTTGATTACCGGCTGGAGGCTGGTCAGCACCTCGTGGTCCACCTCCTCGGAGGCGACGGCGGTCTTTTCGTTGACGAAGTCCGAGAGCCGGCGGCCAATCTCGTAGCCGGGGTGGGGGGTGCGGATGAGCCGCTGAAAAGCGCGGTTGGCGATGATGAAGTGCCCCCGGATGTCCTGGAAATAGACGTAGTCGAGGGTGTGGTCCATCAGGATCTGGAGCAGGCGAAGTTCGCTCTGGCTGCCGAGGACGATCTGGTCGTTGATGACCGGGTTCTCCATCACGATAACCCAGAGCAGCTTATCATCGTCGGGGTCCTGCTCCACCATGACCTCGAAGATGAGCTTCTCCTCCTCGTCGGCGAGTTGCCACTTGCTGTGGGTGGCGCGTCCGGGGACGGTGTAGAGCAGGGCATCGGCAACGCTGTCATGGTCGCCGATACCTTCGAAGAGCTCCGTCACAGGCGGTCCTTGCTCAAGGGGCGTTTCGCAATCGAGCAGTCGCTGGAAATGTCGGTTGGTGTAGACAATATTGCCCGTACGATCGCACAACAAGAACGGCCAAGGCATAACCTTGGACAGACCGGCTAGTTTGCTATCGTCAAATAGGCCCATGCCTTGAGCTGTTTCTCTGGGATTTATACCCTACTTCTCGGCATTACTCAAGGTGCATTAAGCCTTTTTCTTGCCACTGGTGGGGAGGATTTTGCATCTAGTAAGCGGTTTTATCGTCTCAATCACGTGCATTAAATGGACAATTCTCCTGAAGATCGACAGAAGGCTCCTCCAAAGCCTTGGCCTATGCGTTATATTGTGATAGCAATAGTGGTGTTTGTACTTTCCTTCAACCTCTATCTGCTACTGGCAAACTAGTTGACTGCCGGTGAACCGCTTAGGTTCAAAAAAACTTACTGGCCCGGAAGGATGATCTTGTAATTGGCCACGATGACGCCGCTGGTGAGCGCGCCCATGATGCCGATACCCGCCTGGTCATTTCCGATGACGAAGAGGCCTGGCAGAGGCGTTCCCCCGTCGAAGGACTTTACGCTGCCGCCGTAGATACCGCCGTTGAGATGGCTGGTGTAGTGCACCACGGTTTTCGGGGTGAGCGATTCGTGGTGCGCGGCGGGCTCATCCAGCAGTCCGGGGAAGCGGGCGGTCAGCTCGCCGAGCATTTTTTCCTCCAGGCGGTTTTTCTCGTGCTGGTAGGTCTCCGCGTCGAGCCCGAGCCAGTGGGTGCCGCTCTGGAAACACCCGATTTTCAGGTGATGGACGGATGGAGCTTCAGCAAAGGCGTAGTTGTCGGAGGCGGCCAGCGTGAGGTGGAAGTACTCCTGGCGGCCCTCCGGGGCGCGCCAGTGGAACTCCGGCTCCAGCGAGACCATGAGCAGGGTGCGGTCCACGCCCAACTGATCCAGCGGGCGGTTCATGGCCACCACGGTCTCGAAAACGGACAAATCCCCGCTGCGGCCCCAGGTTTCTCCGGCGAGGAGCCCGGTCTCGGCCAGCCCAGCCGAGGATAGGCAGGCTCCGGCCTCGATTTGGGTGCCGTCGGCTAACTCGACGCCCCGGAAGCGCCCGTCCTCGGAAAGGATACGGGCCACGCGACGGCGGAACTTCAGTTCGCCTCCGAGAGACTTGAAGCGGGCGATGAGCAGGTCGAGGACGTGCTTGATATCGGGGGGAGAGCCGCAGCCCTCCAGAAAGATCGAACGGAAGACAGTCCCGAAGGTGGCGGCGTCGATCTGTCCTTCGCGGTAGCCGCCGTAGATGTAGACCGGCATTTCGAGCAGGTCGATCAGGTGCGGGTCGTTGAAGTATTCGCCCAAAAGCTCGCGGCTGCCGGCGCGTTGAAGGGTGGGGGCGTCCTGGGGCTTTTTCAGGTCTTCACAAAAGCGGTCGAAGGCGCCGATCTCGGCGGGGAACTTGTCCCGAACGGAGCCGCGGAGGATTTCCAGATCGTTGCCGAAGAGCAGTTCCCCGGCCGGGGTCTGGAGCGCGGAGGGGTGCTTGGGCGGGGCGAGCCGAAAGTCCCGCGCGTCGATCCCGAGGTTGCGGCAGATCAGCCCAAAGCCCCAGCGGCGGTTTCGGGCGTTGAAATTGGTGACGGTATGCAGGCCGCTGTTGTAGAGCTGCCCCTTGCCCCGGAAGTAGTAGGAGTTGAGCCCGCCCGGCAGGACGTGCGACTCCAGGATCAGCACGCGCTTCTGGAACTGCGCCAGTCGGATACCGGCAGAGAGCCCGGCAAAACCGGCTCCGATGATAATCGTATCATATCGCTCAGCCAAGCGGACGCCTTCGGGATGAGGGGTGGTAAAAACCTGTCGTGGCCGGGCTGAGCCGGTGACGGGCGCGGCCTAGGCCTTGAGCGCGGCGAACTTCGGTTCGAGATAGTCGGCGCAGCTGTCGAGGGAGGCCAGCTTCGGGTAGTCCTCTTCGGGGACTTCGATGCCGTGCTGTTTGCGCAGTTCCATCACGATGTCGAGGAAGTCCATCGAATCCAGGTCGAGCTGGTCGCGCAGGCGCACCTCGGGCTTGACGTCCGAGAGGTCTTCGTCGGGCGCGATTTCTGCGATAATATCCAGCACGATCTGCTTGATTTCGTCTTTGGTCATGTTCCTAAGGTCAATTTACTGGGTGGCCGCGTCGTATCGTTTGATGATGAGGGCGGAGTTGATTCCGAGCATACCGAAAGAGTTGTTCAGGATGCTGTCAATCCTGCCCGCCTTTTTGGGCTCGTTGAGGACCAGCGTGGGAAATTCGCAGGACGGGTCAAGATTATCCACATTGATCGTCGGGTGGACGACACCGTCGTCGAAGGAGGGGAGGTTCCCGGCCAGTTCGAGCGCTCCGGCTGCGCCCATGGCGTGCCCGATAAAGCTTTTGGTGTTGTTGACCCAGGTGTTTTCGCAGCCGCCGAAGACCTCACGCACGGCGGTCATTTCCTGAATATCGCCCTGTTTGGTGGCGGTGGCGTGGGTGTTGACGATGGAAATATCTCCCGGCTCCATCCCGGCGCGTGCGAGCGCCTGGCGCATGCACTGGGCCTGCCGCTCGGGGTTGGGCAGGACGGCGTCGGTCGCGTCCGAGTTGATGCACCACCCGGCGATCTCGCCGTAGATCGTCGCGCCGCGGGCGAGGGCATCCTCCAGTCGCTCAACGACATAGATGCAGCCGCCTTCGGAGACGACGATGCCGTTGCGGTCCTGGTCGAAGGGACGGGAAGCCTTGTTCGGGTCTTCGTGGACGGCGAGTGCGCCCTGATTTTTGAACCCGGCGAAAATGCCGAAAGTGTGAATGCTCTCGCTGATGCCGCCGGCCAGGGCGAGGTCGCACTCGCCGAGCATGAGCATCTGGGCGGCCTGGATGAGTCCGGCGTTACCGGCGGCGCAGGCCGCGCCGATGGTGTAGTGGGGGCCGGTGATGCCGAGGTTCATCGTCACCTCCCCGGCGGGGTTGTTGGCGACGGTGCGGGGGTTGTGGTGGTGCGTCCAGAACTTCGTGTCGTAGTTGAACTGCGAGATGTTGAAGATTTCGTTCTCGGTCTCGACATTGCCGTGCTCGGTGATCCCGAGGTACACGCCGATGCGGCTCTTGTCCAGACTGTCGAGGTCCAGGCCGCTGTCGGCCACGGCCTCGCGGGCGCAGTAGATGGCAATGCTTCCTGCACGGGTCCCGTTGCGCAGTTCCTTGCGCTTCTGGTACTTGAGCGGGTCGAAGTCGCAGACCCCTGCGTGGACCTGCCCCATGTGGCGGATCTCGATGTTCTGGAGGCGGGCCACGCCGTCCAGCAGGTTCTGGCGGTACTCGGACAGGGTATTGCCGTTGGGGGCGGTCAACCCCAGACCGGTGATAACAATACGGGTGCTCTGTTGCATGAAATGGATGGGAAACCAACCAGATTAACAAAATCCCCCCCCGCGTGAAGGCCAAAATGCCCCGGATAGTCCATCGCGTCGGTTTGCCCGGTCCGTCGGCGTCCTTTTTGCCCAACCGTAACGCTTTTTTGCTTCACCTGTCGGCCCTTGGCCGTGATAGTGCATGCGATGCGCCGCCACCGCCTGTTTTATCTCTTTACCATTGTCCTGGCCTTGGGCGCGAGTGCTAACGCTTCGGCCCAGACTGTGCCGACGTATCTCCCCGCCGACAACAACCCCGCCGATGGAATTGTCAGCGAAGTGGAGTTTACCGCCTACTGTGATGCCTGGCGCAAGGGGTTGGACTGGCCGGAGCACGGCGGGCCGGTCCCGGTGGATTTTGTGACGCGCACGGCCTGGATTTTCTGGGAGTACGACGGCTACTACGAGGTGGATGTCGAGGGCGACCCCGGCAACTCTGGCACTTACAGCGGGAGTGTCACTTTAACCTCCGATTCACTACAAGGCCTTTTGCCGATTGGTCCGACGCTGATCGCAACGGAGGTTTACTGGCGCTCGGCCCGTATTTATTTTTCCGTGAACGCACCGGTAAATACCTATGCCTGCGCGGTGGAGATGGCCGTCCCGGCCGGATGGAACCGCCTGTTCGACGATGAGCGGGTAAGCACGGTCAACGATCTGGACGCCATGCCCAACGGTACTGTGGGTGCCGAGGGGCGAATCGTTCGCTGGGGCCCGTACCGTACGGGCGACATCCCTGATTACCTCGGGTTCGGGGTCATAGCGATGGACGGAACGATTCTGCCGGATGTGAGCGGGTTGGAAGCGACCGTTTCCTTTGACGGTAGTCTTGAAACTGTGACGGATTTTCAGGCCGAAAAGCCCTGGCTGAGTATCATTATCGGGACAGACAGCGCGGGAGAGGATCCCGGCTTGCGCCTTGATGGTCCGCTGCTGGAGCGGGCCCTGGCCGGGCGGGCCAATCGTCCCAGCGACGAATTTGCCCCGGTCTTTGAACGTTTTTCGGACGAGTCGGGCACATCTTGGATGCGCTGCACGGTAGTCCGCGACGTGATTTATCCGGAAATGGCCTTCATCGTCCAGCGGACGACAGATTTCAGCCAATGGCAGGCCGTCGAAGTCGAGTGGCTGCTGAAGGCGCAGGACGGGCGTTATCTGACTTTTGAAACAGAGTTTCCGTGCGTCGGTGGCCCGGAGGTTTACCGTGTGCAGGTGGAGGAAAACAGCGTTGATGTTGCCGGTCTGGTGCGGGGCTTTGTGGACAATTCTTCCCTTACGCTGGACGACTGGGTGTTGGGAGGCGGCTTCGAGTTCGGTGGCAGCCTTGATTGGACCTATTATTTCAATGGAGATGGCTCGCTGACTCTGATGTCGGTTGGAGCTTATGATCCGACCCTTTCTGATCCGCTATATGAAGCGTATTTCCCGAACGACGGTAACGGCCTCTGGGATTACGAGGTGGTCGTGATCAATGCCAGCAGGAGCAGCGGGGCGTTCTTGGAACTGCTCGACGAGCATCAGGCTGTGATTTACAACCAGTTCCTTGCGACCGAGGCCGCGCAGTACGCGCAGGCATACGGGCTGGAGCTGTACACGCTCAGTGACGGCAACCTGCTCCTGATGACCTCAGGCGAACTGGCCAATGCGCCGTCTTCGCTCCGGGGCCTGATCGTCGAAGGTTGACCGGGGAGGGAAGGGTATCCCCCCCGTTCCTCATAAAAAGCAGCCTGGCCCGGCGAGCGTAGCTTATTTGTGCAGCGGCGGCTCCAGCAGGGTCATTTCGGCGGTGTGGCCGCGCAGCTCGACGCGCAGCGGCAGCTCGGACTCGTCACTGAGCAGGGCTGAGCCAATGGGCTGGTTGCGGACCGGGGAAAGCGTCCCCGAAAGCACCTTGCCGACGACCTTGTTCTCGGCGTCAAGCACCTCGGTGCCTTCACGGGCGATGCGGCGGCCCTCCAGTGTGAAAAAACGTACCCGCGGCAGGTTGGCGTCCATGGCCTGTTCGCCGAGGGCTTCGCGCCCGGTGAAGTGCGGCTTGTCCAGCTTTACCGCCCAGCCCAGTCCGGCTATGATGGGCGTGATCGTCTCGCTCAGTTCATGTCCGTAGAGCGGGAAACCGGCCTCCAGTCGAAGGCTGTCGCGTGCCCCCAGCCCGCACCACTGCGCCCCGAAGGGCTCTCCGGCAGCAGTCAGGAGCTTGGCCAGGGCGAGGGTGTCGCCGGCGGCGCAGAAAACTTCAAAGCCATCCTCTCCGGTGTAGCCGGTGCGCGAGAGCCGACACTCAAGTCCGCCCAGCGTGACGGCCGCGTGGCGGAAACGCTTCGGGAGGGTGGTGTCGGGGGCGAGCGACTGGACCAGCTCGACAGCGCGGGGGCCCTGCACGGCGATCAGGCCGACAGCGTCGGAAATGTTCTCCAGCTTGACCTCGTAACCCTCGGCTTGCGCCTGAAAATGGGCGAAGTCCTTGTCGATGTTGGAGGCATTGACCACCACTAGGAAGTCCTCCGCGCCCCGGCGGTAAACGATCAGGTCGTCGATGGTGGCTCCGTTTGCGGCGCACAGGGGGGAGTACACGGCCTTGCCTGCGGGGGTGCCCGCGATGTGGTTGGTCAGGGCGTGGTCGAGGAACTGCTCCGCCTGCGGGCCGCTGACCACAAACTCGCCCATATGGCAGACGTCGAAAAAGCCGCAGCGCTCGCGCACGGCCATGTGCTCCTCGATGATTCCGGCGTAGCTGACGGGCATTTCCCACCCGGCGAAGGGCACGCAACGCGCCCCCAGTTGCTTGTGGAAGTCGATGAGGGGAGTCTGTTTCAGGTCGGACATGGCAAAAGTTGAAGTGTCTGTTTTTTTGTGGCGAAAGCGTCTGCAAATGGCAAAGGCGGATTTTAACGATCTGCCCCCGCGTTGGTCAACTTCACCCCTCTACGTTGGCGGCGGGCCGCCGGGGGGCGTTTTTGACGGGAAAATAAATCGTTGCCAGCGCCGGGCTTATGCAAGCTGCGGCTTGCGGGCGCAGAATAGGATTGATTTCAGGCACCTTGAAGATTGCCTGATTGTCAGACAATCCTAAACCGCTTCCTCTTTTATCTACATGTCCCAGCCCGACCGCGAACACGCCCGCGACTATATTCCCGCCAGTGAAGAAGACTTCCAGACCATGCTGGAAACCGTTGGCTCGAAAGACCTTGCCGACCTCTACCGGCACATCTCGCCCGAGGTGAAGTTTGCCGGGGCACTGCCGCTCCCGCCCGCCGAGGCCCACGAGAACCTCCTCGACCGTCTGGGCGAGCTGGCCGACATGAACCCCGCTCGCGAGTCCTACATCGGCGACGGGCTGCCGAATTTCCGGCAAATGCCGATTGTGGCCGAGGTTTCCGCCATCCGCAACCTGACCACGGCCTACACCCCGTACCAGCCCGAGCGCAGTCAGGGGACGCTGCTTTGTCACTGGATTTACCAGTGTCTGATGCGCACGTTGACCGGCTTCGAGGCCGTCAACGCCTCGCTCTACGACCGCTCGACCGCGCTCTTCGAAGCTGCCTGCGCCGCCGTCCGGCTCAAGCGCAAGAGCAGCGTCGTCATCGTCTCGGAGGCCATTTATCCCGGTGACCGCGAGGTGCTCGAAACCCTGGCTGCCGACACCGAGGTGGAAATCCGCTGGGCTCCGCGTGACCTCTCCACCGGGAGACTCGACCTGGAGGCGTTGAGAAAACTCGTCGCCGAGGCGGGCGAAACCCTGGCCGGTATTGCTTTTCCACAGATCAACGACCTCGGCCTGATCGAGGACGTGGACGCGCTGACCGACCTGGCCCACGAGGCTGGGGTGCTCGCCATTGCCATGATCGACCCGATCCTGCTCGGCACGGGCGGGCTCAAGCCCCCGACCGCTTACGGTCAGGCCGGGGCCGACATCGTGGTGGGCGAGGCTCAGCACCTGGCGCTGGCCCCGAACTTCGGCGGGCCGGGACTGGGGCTGTTTGCCGTGCGCCACAACAGCGAGGTGCCCAACCACGTACGGGCCACACCGGGCCGCTACGTGGGCAAGGCCCGCGACGGTGAGGGGCGCGACTGCCGCGTGGCCGTCATGTCCACCCGCGAGCAGCACATCCGCAAGGACAAGGCCACCTCCAATATCTGCTCGAACCAGGCTTTTATCGCCACGCTGGCCGGGGCCGCACTGCTTGAGCGCGGCGAAGAGGGGATGGCTGCCGTCACCGCCGCCGCCCGTGAACGCGCCCGCGAAGCCGCCGCTGCGCTCTGCGCGCTGGAGGGCGTCGAGTTGCTCTACCCGGAGGCTCCTTTCTATAATGAAGTCACGCTCAAGCTCAGCCGTCCGGTGCAGGAAGTGCTCCGGGCCGGGCGCGAAGCCGGGCTTCACCTCGGGGTCGATGTCAGCTACCGCGTGGCCGGGCAGACGAACCTTTTAAAACTTTCCTTCTCCGACCTGCACGCCGAGAGCACGAACCTGATTGCCTGCTTCGAACACCTGTTCGGCCCGGCGAAGAAACAGGCCGCACTGCCCGCCATCCCCGAGTCCGCCCTGCGAGAAGGCGCCACCGGGCTGCCGAGCTTTGGCTACGAGGAAGTGCTTGCGTACTACCGCCGCCTGGGGGCGCTCAACGTCAGCCCCGACGACAGCCCGTATCCGCTG
Source organism: Ruficoccus amylovorans (assembly GCF_014230085.1). Classification (NCBI taxonomy): domain Bacteria; kingdom Pseudomonadati; phylum Verrucomicrobiota; class Opitutia; order Puniceicoccales; family Cerasicoccaceae; genus Ruficoccus; species Ruficoccus amylovorans. Next base: position 66,554 of record NZ_JACHVB010000034.1, read on the forward strand.
GGCTCGTGCACGATGAAGTACAACCCGCTCGTCAACGACGAGGCAGCAGCGTTGCCGGGCTTTACGCAGGCGCACCCGCAGGCCCCGACCGAGGACGTGCAGGGCTGCCTGAAGCTGCTTTTCGAGATTCAGGAGTGGTTCAAGGGCATCACCGGGTTGGCCGGGCTCACCACTCAGCCGCTGGCCGGGGCGCAGGGCGAACTGGTTGGTTTAAAGCTTTTCCAGGCTTACCACCGGGATCATTCCCAGCACCGCCGCGACGTGATCCTGATCCCGCGTTCGGCGCACGGGACGAACTTCGCCACTGCCGCGATGGCGGGCTTCACGCCGCGTCCGGGGGCCAACCCCAAGGGCGGCATCGTGCTGCTGGAGGCCGGCGACGACGGCCAGATCGACCTGGCCCAACTCGACCAGATGATCGCGCTCTATGGCGACCGCATCGCCGGGGTGATGATTACGAACCCGAATACCAGCGGCATCTTTGAGGTGAATTTCAAGGCCATCGCGGACAAGATCCACGCCATTGGTGGTCTCGTCTATATGGACGGCGCGAACATGAACGCCATCGCCGGTTGGGTCAACCTGGGCGCGATGGGCGTGGACGCCGTTCACAACAACCTGCACAAGACCTGGACCATCCCGCACGGTGGCGGTGGCCCCGGCGACGCCATTGTCGCCGTGAGCGAGCGCCTTCTGCCGTACCTGCCCGGCCACCAGATCGTGCAGGACGGGAGCGGCTCCTATGTGCCGATCAAGGCTCCGCGCTCGATTGGCTCTTTCCACCGGCACTGGGGCAACTTCGGGCACAAGATCCGTTGCTATACCTACCTGCTGCGGCTCGGCGGCGAGGGTATTCAGCGCATGTCGGCGACCGCCGTGCTGGCTGCCCGCTACCTTTTTGAGCGCACACGGGGCGAATACGCCACGCTGCCCGCAGGCACGGCGGAGCTGCCGCGCATGCACGAGTTTATCCTCACCCTCAAGCCGGAAGACTTCGCCCGGGTCGAGGCGGCGGGCGTGGCCAAGACCTCGATCATGTCCAGCCTGGGCAAGCTCTTTCTCGACTTCGGTTTCCACGCCCCCACGGTGGCCTGGCCCGAAATGCTCGGCATCATGTTCGAGCCGACCGAGAGCTACACCAAGGCCGAACTTGACCGCCTGGCCGACGCCACTCTGGCCATCCTCGAACTGGTTCGTGAAGACCCCGAACTGCTCAAGCGTGCGCCGCTGACCACGCCCACCTCCCGCATCGACGAAGTGGCCGCCAACCGCGATCTCTGTGTGAGTGAGCAGCTGGCCGAGTTGCCGCCGCTCCCCGCCGATCGCGTGCCGCTGGACCAGATCACCGCGATGTCGATCCCTGAACTGGCCGCTTCACTGCGCGAGGCTGCCAGCGTTTGAGCCAATAAGCGCTTTTTAACAGGAAGGCCGGAAAGGGCGGAGGGAAGAACGGTAACGGTTGTTCCCGCGTCCGTTGTGGCTTCGTGCCTTTGTGACTGATACTTTTTCACCGCAGAGGCGCAAAGGCGCAGAGTTTTTTGGGGGGAGGTTGTGTGCTGCCTGCTCTCAAGGCGTAAAAAAGTGGGTGCCGAGCACAGAAAGAAATCAGACAGAAACAGCAGAGATTTTATTTTCAAAAACCTCTGCGTCTCCGCGTCTCTGCGGTGAAAAAAAACCAAAAACCAACAGGCAGCAGGTTGCCAGCCTGCTCCGTGTGTGTGGACTCAGGACGGCACGCCGGGCTTGAAGGCCTCGATGATTTTTTTCATGTCCACGTTGTCCATCACGAGGTTGTTGATGATGGGGATCTTGTCGTGGTCCTGCGGCTGGGTCTTGACCGTCATGTTGTTGATGCGGGAGGCGACGGTGTAGCTTTCCTCGCTGCAAATAACGGTGGGGATGTTCGTGCGGGCGAGCATCTCCATCAGCTTGGGGTGGGGGAGGATGTTGCGCGTGAGCACGATGCCGGAGACGACTTTCTTGCCGGAGAGCCCGGCGCTGGCGATAGCCGAGAAAATGATGTCGTCGCGGTCGCCGGGGGTGATAATGAGTACGCCCGGCTGGAGGTAGTCGATGACGCCCTTGGCCGTCATGGCCCCGATGACCACGCGCAGGATGCGTTCGTTAGCGGCCTGTTCACGGCCATTGAGCCAGCGGCCTCCGATTTCGTCAACGATCTGGGAGAGGTTGGGCGCGGCGAGGCGCTTCTGGAGCGGGAGCACGCCCAGCAGGGGCACCCCGAGCCGGGCCAGTCCGGCTCCGGCGTATTCGCGTACGAGGTCGATCTTGTCGGGCATGACCTTGTTCAGGATCGCCCCGATGACTTCGACGCCGTACTTGTCGAAAAGCGCCTTGTTGATGGCGACCTCGTCCACCGGGCGACCGATCCCCCCCTGGGCCACGATGATGGCCTTCGCGCCCATGAGCTTGGCCACCTGGGCGTTGGACATGTCAAAGACCGCGCCGACTCCGGCGTGGCCGCTGCCCTCGATGATGACGTAGTCCTTCTCGTAGGCGGTGCGGTCAAAGGCGCGGCTCATCTTGTCCACGATGACTTTGAGCGAGTCGTCGGGGTCCTTGAGGTAGCGGCGGGTGAAGGTGCCGTCGATGGCGACCGGGCTCATGGCCATGAGCGGCAGGCCGACGTGGAAAATGCTCTCCAGCAGGACCGAGTCCTCGTCCACCTTCTGCCCCTCAACCTCGATGAAGCGCTGCCCCACCGGCTTGATGAACCCGACCCGGTCCGAGAACTGCCGCAGCGCCGCGAACAGGCCCAGGCAAGTCGTGGTCTTGCCGTCGTTCTGCCGGGTGGCCGCGACGAAGATGCGCTTCGTCGTGGTGTTGCGCGGGCGTTCGAGCAGATCGGTTTCCTCGGGCTCGACGAAGGGGGAGTGGGTTATTTTGGACTTGGCTTTGGCCATGGCGGAAGAAGAGGTGGTTGGGATTTGTTTAATTTCTCATGGGTCAATGGGCATTTGCCAGGGGTCATCGGGGCCGCGCGGGCGTTCATCCGGGGCAGGCTGGGAAAGCGCCCGCCTGCCAGAATGACAAATGACCGTTGATAAATGACCGATGACCAATCAGTTAGTCCGTCGGGTAAAGGTACTTCTTGTCCACCGCCTGGGCGGCGACGATGACCGTGGCCCCGAAAATATCGTGGGCGCTGGCACCGCGGCTGATCTCGGCGGCGGGCTTGGAGAGCCCGGTAATGATCTGCCCGTAGGAGCGTGCGCCGGAGACGATCTGGGCGAGCTTGGAGGCGATGTTGCCGCTGTTGAGGTCGGGGAAGACCAGCACGTTGGCCTGACCGGCGACGGAGCCGCCGATTTCCTTCTGCTCGGCCACGAAGGGGTCGAGGGCGGCGTCGGCCTGGAGCTCGCCGTCGATCTCGACGGGCATGTCGTGGTCGCGGGCCTTGTCCTTGGCCAGCGAGGTGGCGGCCTTCATGCGGGCGATGGAGGCGTGCTTGTCCTTGTTGGCCTTACTGGAGAAGGCGAGCATGGCCACGCGCGGGCGCTCGTTGGTCAGGTGCCAGGCCAGGCCGGCGGTGGTGCAGGCGATGTCGGCGAGCTGCTCGGAGGTCGGCTCGGGGATGACACCACAGTCGGCCATGAAGAGCGCGCCGTCGATGCCCAGACGCGAGTCTTCCTTTTCCAGGATGAGCATGGAGGAGGCGGTCTGCACGCCCTCCTGCGTCGGGATGATCTGGAAGAGCGGGCGCAGGGCGCTGGAGGCGTTGATGGTGGCCCCGGAGACGATGGCGTCGGCCCCGCCGGTGGCGAGCATCAGGGTGGCGAAATAATTATTGTTCAGGACGTAGTCGCGGGCGGACTGCTTGTCCAGGTTGCGGAAGCGCCGCAGGCCCTGGAACTTCGTCATGAAATCCTCCAGTTCGTCGGAACGGGCCGGCTCGATAATTTTCACGCCGTCGAGCTTGATGTCGAGGCGGGCGGCGTTGATTTTGATGCGTGTGCGGTCCCCCAGCAGGATCGGTACACCCAGCCCGCGGGTGGCGTACTGCCGGGCGGCCTGGATGATGCGTGGATCGGTTCCCTCGGGGTAGACGACGCGCTTGGGGTGGTTCTGCAAGCGAACGGATAAACGATTAATCAGTGACATGATGAGGAAATTCTGGTTGGGAAAGTGTTTACGACTAAATTGTCCGGGCCGGGGGTTCAATGGCTAAAAACCTTCAGAATATTCTTATAGTATCAGTTTCGACGCTAGGTTCGCGCCTTTTGGGTCTATTGCGTGATATCCTGATGATGGGCTTTTTGGGTCTGTCTGCAACCTCCTCGGCGTTCATTTTTGCATTTACCGTGCCAAACCTGTTCCGGCGTTTGTTGGGCGAGGGGGCGTTAAGTTCCGCGCTAATCCCGATTTTTTCGGACGCGCTCAAGCAGGAGGGCAAGGGCCCGGCCTTTAATTTCGCCAACCGGGTGCTCTCGCGGGCGCTGGTCGTGCTGCTCATTCTGGCCGGGGTGGGGATGGTGGGGTTCGGCACCGGCTGGCTCCTGATCCGCCACGCCGGGCTGGCCGAGACGCTGCAGGTGGACCGTCAGCAGTGGGAGTGGGGCTGCGAAATGGGGGTGCTGCTGCTGCCCTACATGGTGCTCGTCTGCCTGGCGGCGCTGATGGGGGGTATTCTCAATGTGCTTCAGCGCTTCGCCGTGCACGCGCTGACGGCGGTCTGGCTGAACCTCGCGCTCATTGCGGCCCTGCTGATAGGCGGGTGGCTGCTTGGGCTGCGGGATTTCCCGCTGGCCATCGCCTTGTGCGTGGGCGTGCTGGTGGGCGGCGCCGTGCAGTTGGTGGTGCCGATGGTGGCGCTTTTCAAGGAAAAATGGCGCTGGAAGTTCGACTTCACCCACACCCAGCGCCTGGCCGAGCTGAACCGGATTTTCCTGCCCGCCGTGGCCGGGGCGGCGGTTATGCAGGTCAATGTCCTCGTCTCGCGCCTGCTGGCCTTCGGGCTTAACGACACGGGCGTGACCGCCCTTTACCTGGCCAACCGGCTGGTCGAACTGCCGCTGGGTGTCTTTGCCATCGCGGTGGCGACAGTGATTTTTCCCAACCTGAGCCTGCTGGCCGCCGCCGGGGACAAGGCCGGGATTGTGCGCCTCTACGGCGAGGGTTTGCGGCTGATCCTGGCCGTGACCGTACCGGCGGCGGTAGGACTGGCCGTGCTGGCTGGGCCGGTGCTGGGGCTGCTTTTCGAGTGGGGGCGTTTCAGCTCGCTCGATGTGGCGCAAACCGTGCCGGTGCTGGCCGTATTCGCCTGCGCACTGCCCTTTTACGGGTTGGCCACGATGGCCACGCGGGGCTTCCACTCGATGAAGGACACCCGCACGCCGGTGCGGATCGCCGTCGTGTCGTTCGTGGTCAACCTCGTGCTGAGCCTGGTGCTGATGATCCCCTTCGGGACAGTCGGGCTGGCCGTGGCCAATTTCGTGTCCGCCGGGGTCCAAGCGGTCGGGCTGGCAATGGTGTTGCCGCGCCGGTTGATTGTTTTCTCCGGCGCACGGCTGGTCAACGGCCTCGTACGGATTGTGCTGGCGGCGCTGGGCATGGGCCTCGTGACCTGGCTGCTGTGGCGCGGGCTGAGCCTGTGGGTGCCTCCTGGCAAGTGGGCTGATGTGCTGGCGGTCGGGGTAGTTATCCCGGTGTCGGCGGCGGTGTATTTCGGGTTGCTCTGGATGAGCGGCTTCGAGGATCGCCGGGCGTTGCTGGACCTGTTTCTGCGCCGGGGTGGACGTCGCTAGGTCGTGGATGATGCAGGTCCGAGAGCTTTCTCGGTCAGGCGGGACGATGGGATTTGTCCGGTGGCGGATAGGAAAAAATGTTTTAAAAGCGTAAAAAATCTCCGGGGCCGGTTTGACTCACTTCAGGAATTACCCATTCTTGCGATAAGGAAAGGCTAATGATCCCTTACCGATTTGTCACCGTGAGCGGAGTCGTTGCCCTGTGCATGATCGCTTTGGCATTTTTAGGGGGTCATGCTCCGGCAGAGGACATGGACGACAACGCAATAAAAATTCCCGCCAACGCCCAACAGGCGATTTTTGCGGGCGGGTGCTTCTGGTGCACGGAGGCTGTTTACGAACGTACCGACGGCGTTCTCAAGGTCGAGTCCGGCTATATCGGCGGCGACGTTCCCAATCCGAGCTACGAGCAGGTTTGCACCGGGCAGACCGGCCATGCCGAGGCCATTCGCGTGACCTTCGATCCGTCCACGGTCGGCTACGAGCAACTCGTGCGGCTGCATTTCGCCTCGCATGACCCGACCACGCTCAACCGGCAGGGGGCGGACGTCGGCACCCAGTATCGTTCCGCGATTTTCACCCTGGACGACGAGCAACAGGCCACCGCCGAGCGCGTCAAAGCTGAACTCGACGCCTCGGGCGAGTACTCCCGCCCGATTGTGACCGAGATCACCGAGGCGACGATTTTTTACCCGGCGGAAAATTACCATCAGAACTACTACAGTCGCAATTCCGCCGCCCCGTACTGCCAGATGGTCATCACCCCCAAACTCAAAAAGCTCGGCCTCGCAGACTCAGCAGGGCGCAGCCCTGCACCCTAGGTGCTTCGCACCTTGATGGGGCTCTGCCGCAGGGCATGCCCTGCACCCTCGATCCTTTGGATCGTGATGGGGCTCTGCCCCATCGGAGCCAGAAAGGCTCCTGCCCCGTTGCGAGATCGGGCGGTATGGCGAGGGGGGAAGTGAGCAGATGATGCCGCTCTCCCAGCTCTTTTGGGCATCAAGGTTTTTGAGAGGCAGGTCTCGTTTCGACTACGTGTACAAAATGCTCAAAAGCGACAGGAACGAGTCGGCGTTTACGCGGATCAGTGGTCCTGTGCTGCGACACCTCCCAAAATGGCCGCTCGCACGCAAAAAAACAAAGTTCCCGCCCGATAACCAAACGCAGTTCGTTTGAATCGGCGTCAACCGCCGTTGCCCATGCCGCCGCGTCGGCGGTGGCATCACGGTACGCAGTACCGAGGGTGCAGGGCATGCCCTGCTAGTGTTGGGGGTGGGAGAAGATTTGGACGATTTTTTGTGAAGCGCGTTCTTCGTCTTCGCCGTTGGCTTCGAGGACGAGCGGAGTGCCCATGGTGGCGCACAGCGTGACGAGGCTGACGATGCTGCGGAGGCTGGCGCGTTTTTCGCCGAGCCGCAGTGTCAGTGACGAGTTGCTCTTGCGGGCGACGTTCACGAGGTCCGCCGCCGGTCTCAAGTGCAGGCCCCCTTCCCAGGGCACAACGACTTTTGTAGTCTTCATCTTGGTAGTCAGGTGGTATATTCTTCAGTGCGGATTTATTTTATGTGACAGGAAGTGCATCCTGCATGTATGATGGAAGTCGCTGGGGTTGTTCGGGCTCAATCGGAGTTGCGGCAGGGTATGAAATGAAGCCATCGGCTATGGCGTTAGGAGTCGGAGTCGGTGTCCAGATTGAAGTTAGTGGGACCAAGGTTAAATAATCGAGTTATGAAGTGTGTATATAGTGTTTTTCTGGTTTTTATTTTGGTTTCATGCGGAAAGGTGGATCATGTGGATTTTGTGAGTGATGCATATTTCTCTGTAGTGATAGGTACTGGATCGTCTACGTTTGACGATGTGGTAGTGGGAAGGGTGTTGCTTTCGAATACACCTAGTGAGTATTTTCCGGATGTTTCCACAACGTCAAGTGATGGGTTTGCGTGTGGTATATATGTAGATGATAATAAGGTATATGAATTGAACATTGCATCTAGGCGAACGGTAGTTTTGGGCCCGCATAACGACCTTAGGTTTCGTGGGGAGTCTAATACTGGTGTTTATGTTTTTGTTGTTAAGTATTACGGGGCGTCAGATGTTGGTGTTGGGAACGCGGTATGTTTATATAAGGATTTTTTGCATGCGGGTGAGTTTGATTTGAGCATTGAGGCGGAAGTTTTGTATGCTGTGCTTGGTGGGTTGGAATAATATGAGAGTTTCTGATGCAAAAGATGATGCTTTAAGTTATGTCTGCGGGATGGGCTTGAGTGGTTTTATTCACTCTCGTCGTGTTAATGTTTTGTGTGGGCTTATTGACCGTGTTTTTACCTTGAAAGGTGCAGATATTGTAGGCTTAGAGCGAGTTAAAGGCTCCGATGTTCGCAAAAAAAAATGCTGCCTGTGCAAAATAAATACACGCGGGCGATAGCAAAATCCCTCGCTCAGAGAAGGAGCCGGAGTTCAGACAACCAGCCGGAGGCGTCCCTGGCGGTCGCGTTCGAGGGCGAGCGGTGCGCCGAAGGCCTGGCTGAGCGTTTCGGAGGAGAGCGCCTCGCCCACCGGCCCGGCGGCGAGAACCCGCCCCTTGCGCAACACGAGCACATGCGAAATTTCGGGGAAAATCTCCTCCACGTGGTGGGTGACGAGGATCATCGCCGGTCCGTTCTTGAGGGCGGCGAGCTTACGCAGGCGGGTGAGGAAGTGCTCCCGGGCCACCGGGTCGAGTCCGGCGCAGGGCTCGTCGAGGATGAGCAGACGCGGGTCGGCCATGAGGGCGCGGGCGATGAAGACCTTTTGGCGCTCGCCTTGGCTGAGCACTTCCCAACGGCGCTCGGCCAGGTGGCGCACGCCGAGCTTACCCAGGCAACGCAGGGCCTTGTCCGTCGGGATGGACTTCGAGCGGGTCCAGAAGCCCAGTTGCGCGGTGCCGCCGGAGAGCACGGTGTTGAGCGCGTCCTCGCCGGGGGGGATGCGCCGGGTGAGGGCGTTGCTGACGATCCCGATGCGCAGGCGCACCTCGTTCCAGTCGGTCTCGCCGTAGGCGTCACCGTCGAAGACGATTTCGCCGGAGGAGGGCGTCAGGTATGCGGTGATGGCCGAGAGCAGGGAGGTCTTGCCGCAGCCGTTGGCCCCGAGGATGGCCCAGTGCTGCCCGCGCTCGACGCGCCAGTCGATGCGGCGCAGGATATGGGTGTCGCCGCGCATCACGGCCAGCCCCTCGACGGATAAAAGCGGTGTCGGTTCTGTGGACATGGGAAAGGGAAATTATTTAACCGCAAAGGCGCCAAGGCGCAAAGAGAATGCAGAGGTAACGTTTTCTAGAGCGGTTTAAATAAAGTCGTAGCCGCCTGCTAAAAGGCCGAATGGCTAAATGGCTAATTGTTATTTCCTGCGTTCGGCATCCAACAATTAACCATTTAACCATTCAATTATTGTGGCTACAGTATTTTTTAAAACGCTCTAAAAACACTGTGTCCTCGCCTCGGTTGAGGGTTTTTATTCCACGCCGAGGTACTGGGATACGGAGAATACAGCCAGACTGATGGGGCGGTCCCCTCTTTGTGTGCTTCGTGTCTTCTTTGTGTGCTTCGTGACCAGTCTCCCCTCAAAGGAGCGGCCCGGTCAGCCGGAGGGCGTTTTCGAGCAGGCGCTGGTGGAAGCGGCGCTTTTTCCATTCGGCCAGGTGAACCATTTCGGCGTTGTCGATGTAGCTTTGCTGAACGGTACGCAGGCGCAGGGCAAACTCCCGGTCATAGACGAAGAGCGTGACTTCCTGGTTGAGCCAGAGGCTGCGCTGGTCGAGGTTGACCGAGCCGATGAGCCCGATCTCGCCGTCCACCGTGACGGTCTTGGAGTGCAGGAGCCCGGCTTTGAACAGGGCGATGGCCACGCCGCCTTCCAGCAGTTCCTCGAAGTAGGCGCGGCTGGCGTGGTGGACGAGCTTCGAGTCCACCTTTTGCGGCATGATGAGCGTGACCTTGACCCCGCGCTTGACGGCGGAGACGAGCGCGATCTGCACCGCCTCGTCGGGCACGAAATACGGGGTCGTCAGGACCAGTTCTTTTTTTGCTAAGTAAATGGCAGTCAGGATGCTCTGGTAGCTGGACTGGTCGAAAAAGCCCGGCCCCGACGGCACCACCTGCACAAAGGAGTCGCCGACCTCCGGCAACTCGTGCAGGCCGCCTTCGTCCTCGATGCGCTCGATGCTCATGCCGGTCTCGATGCCCCAGTCGGCCAGGAAAACCACGGCCAGGGCCTCGACCACCGGACCGCGCACGCGGACCATGCTGTCCACCCACTGGCCGACGCCGGACTTGGTCTTGAAGTAGCGCGAATCTACGAGGTTCAGGCTGCCGGTGTAGGCGGTCTCGCCGTCGATGACGACGATCTTGCGGTGCAGTCGCAGGTCCTGCCGACGGTAAAAATTCCTCAGCCAGCGCACGGGGAGGGCTTCGGTGATTTCGACCCCGGCCTTGCGGGCCTTGGCGCACAGTTCGCTTTTGAGAAAATCATGGCTCCCGATGGAGTCGAGGAGGATACGGCAATGCGCCCCGCGGTGCCGGGCTTCGATCACTGCGGCCATCACCTCGTCGGCGATCCCGCCCAAGTGCCAGATATAGAACTCCATATGCACGTGGTGGGTGGCCTGCTGGATGTCCTGGATCATCCGGCGCAGGATGTCCTGGCAATTGTCGAGCAGTTCGAGGTCGTTGCCGGGGAGGGTGGGGATGTTGACCGTGTTGTAGGCGTGGCGGGAGAGCAGCCGGGCCGCCTCGGACTGGCGCGACCAGTCGAGGTTAAAGCGCTGACGCCGGTCGTTGATGACCTGCTTGTAGGGCTGGATCAGATTGAGCGCCCGGCGTGTCCGCGCGCGTCCGACGCTGACTTCGCCGAAAATGATGTAGATGATCGCCCCGGCCAGAGGCAGGAAGAAAATCAGCGTCAACCAGGCCAGCGCCACCCCGACCGAGGTCCGCCGCATAATTACGCGGATGGTGACGCCGAGGGCGACCGCCCAGTGTAGCAGGAAAAAGATATCGACGACATAGTCCGGCTTCGGTTCCACGCCCCTTATCTATGGGGATGCCGGTCACGGGATCAACTCTTATAAAGCCGCTGAATATCGCTTCTGATTGCGGTGTGGGAGGCCCGGGGACTGATTGGGTGGCTTTTCTCCTTGGGGCTCTCCCTGCCAATATAAAAAAGGCTTCGGTCTCCGCCGTGGCTTGCTGTGGTGCGCCTCAAGGGTAAGGCGGGAGTTTCAGGGGAGCTTTTTGCTTGCCTTGAGGGGGGCGGCGGGCAGAGTTGCCCGTTTACACTTTCGCGAATGAAGCTGACTTTTGACAACAAGGTGGCCGTGGTGACAGGTGCGGGCCGTGGGATCGGCCGCTCCATCGCCGAGAGCCTCGCGGCCGAAGGCGTACACGTGGTGTGCGTGAGCCGCAACGAGGGCTCCTGCGGAGCCGCCGCTGACGCCATCAAAGCTAATGGAGGCAAGGCATCCGCCCTCGCCGTGGACGTCTCGGACGGCGCAATGGTCGCCGACGCCTGCGAGTCGCTGCTCAAGGAGCACGGCAATGTGGACATCCTCGTCAACAACGCCGGGATCACCCGCGACACCCTCATGCTGCGCATGAGCGACGAGGACTGGAACGAAGTCGTCTCCACCAACCTTTCCAGTTGCTTCTACTGGTCCAAGGGCCTCCTGCGCCCGATGACGAAGAAGCGCTGGGGCCGCGTCATCAACATTTCCTCAGTCGTCGGGATCATGGGCAATCCCGGCCAGGTCAACTACTCGGCCGCCAAGGCCGGTATCTTTGGCCTGACCAAGTCCATGGCCCGCGAAGTCGCCTCCCGGGGCATCACGGTCAACGCGGTCGCGCCGGGCTTTATCAGCACGGATATGACCGCCGAACTGTCCGAGGAAATCACTGAAGCCGCGAAGAAGCTTGTTCCGCTGAAACGCTTTGGACAACCTGAAGAAATCGCCAGCATGGTCACCTACCTCGCTTCCGGCGAGGCGGGCTACATCACCGGTCAAACTTTTACGGTTGACGGCGGCATGGCGATGTAAACAACTGCTAACCTTACTTATACCATCAAGAATATGGCCGACAAAACGATCGAAGAACGCGTTAAGGAAATTATCGTCAACCAGCTCAACAAGAATGAAGAGCAGGTGACCCCCGACGCTTCCTTTATGGAAGACCTCGGTGCCGACTCACTCGACCAGGTCGAGCTCGTCATGGCGTTCGAGGAAGAATTCAAGGACGAAATCCAGGGCGAAATCCCCGAATCTGACGCGGAAAAGCTCCGGACGGTCGGTGACGTCGTCGCTTACATCAAGGAAAAGCAAGCCTCCTGAGGTTGCGACGTTCTAACGGACCCTTCATTTTGAGGATCCAGTTGTCATTGCCCTGAATGGAATCGGATAAACCAGTCTCCAAAGTAGTGGTGACCGGGATCGGGGTCATTACCTCGCTCGGCCACGACATCGACACCCTGTGGGCTAATCTGCTCGCCGGTAAAAGCGGCGTGAGCCGTCTCGAACAGTTCGATGTCACCACTTTCCCATCCCAAGTCGCCTCCGAGGTCCGTGATTTCAACGTCGAGGACTACATGGACGGCAAGGATGCCAAGCGCAATGACCGTTACACGCACTTTGCGGTGGCGGCTTCGCGCATGGCGGTCAAGGATGGTGGACTCGACCCGGAGAACTGGGACCCCGAACGCGTCGGCGTCATTATCGGCTCCGGGATCGGGGGCATGATGACCATTCAGGAGCAGAGCAAGCGTCTCTTCGATTTCGGCGCGCGCAAGCTCTCGCCCTTCATGATTCCCTCGCTCATCGCCAACATGGCCTCCGGCATCGTGGCGATCGAGTTCAAGGCGCGCGGTCCGAATATGTCCGTGGTCAGCGCCTGCTCGACCGGCTCCCACGCCATCGGCGAGGCCCTCCGCGTGATCCAGCGCGGCGAGGCGGACATCATGATCGCGGGCGGCAGCGAGTCGGCGATCACCGAGCTCGGCTTCGGCGGCTTCTGCTCCATGCGCGCCATGAGCACGAAGTACAACGACTGCCCGGAAAAGGCCAGCCGCCCCTTTGACAAGGACCGTGACGGTTTCGTTATGGGGGACGGTGCCGGGGTGGTTATCCTCGAATCCGAGGAGAGCGCCAAGGCCCGCGGGGCGAAGATTTATGCGGAAATCGCCGGTTACGCCAGTACCTGTGACGCCCATCACATCACCATGCCCGACCCGGAAGGTTCCGGTTTGGCCCGCTGCATCACCAACGCTCTCAAGAGCGCCGGTGTCGCCCCGGAAGAGGTGGACTACGTCAACGCGCACGGCACCTCCACGCCCTACAACGACAAGTTTGAAACGATCGCCTTGAAGAAGGCTTTCGGCGAATACGCCGGCAAGCTCATGATCAGCTCGACCAAGTCCATGACTGGGCACCTGCTGGGTGCCGCCGGTGGCGTGGAAGCGGCTGTTTCGTGCAAAACCCTTCAGGATCAGGTGGTTGCACCGACGATCAACTACACCACTCCGGACCCCGACTGTGACCTGGACTATGTGCCCAACGTCAAGCGCGAGGCCCCGGTCAAGGTGGCGATCAGCAACAACTCCGGCTTCGGCGGGCACAACGTCACGCTCGTTTTCAAGCAGGTCTAGCTCCAAAGCGATTCCAAACACTTTCAGGCCTCCCCCCGTTTCGGGGCGGAGGCTTTTTTCTTTTTCGGTGCTTTTGCGATGAAGAAGAACTGGGGCTTTGAGTTGCGCTGATGGCTTTTTTTAACTTTACTAATAAATGCTGGGTCTTTTTCTAGTCAGCTCTGGCACTTTCGAGGGAATTTTTGTTCTCATACTTCCCTCCCTTTCTTTTCACACTTACCCTTTTCAGCATTATGACGGGCTTTAAGCACATCCCCTTCGACCGGGTTTCGTGGATCACTACTTCCTTTCTGAGCCTCACGCTCCTGCTGGCGCTGACCGCCGCGCCTGCCTACCTGATTATTTACGGCATGGGCGGTTTCATGGCCGGGCTGTTCGCCTTTTACCTCATTGCCACCGGATTGAGCATCACGCTGGGTTACCACCGTCTGTTCGCTCACCTGTCCTTCGGGGCGAAGTGGCCGGTGCGGATGTTCGTGCTGCTCTTTGGGGCGGCGGCCTGGGAAAACTCCGTCCTGGACTGGGTGTCGGACCACCGCCGCCACCACAAGCATGTGGACCACGACGACGACCCCTACAACATTAACAACGGGTTCTTCTTCGCGCACATGGGCTGGTTGCTGTTCAAACTCAACCCCGAGCCCCCGATGGACAACGTGAACGACCTGCGCAAGGACAAATGGGTCCTCTGGCAGCACCGCAACGTTCACTGGATCGCGCTTTTTATGGGCTTTATCCTGCCCGCCGTGCTTTGCGGTCTTTACTACGGTTCGTGGTCGGCGGCGCTGGGTGGCTTCCTTGTCGTGGGTGTCCTGCGTACGGTGATCGTGCAGCATGCCACTTTCTGCATCAACTCGGCCTGCCACTACTTCGGCAAGCAGCCGTACTCCACGCGCCACAGCGCCCGTGACAGTTGGTGGATAGCCTTCATCACGTATGGGGAGGGCTACCATAACTACCATCACGAATTTCAGCACGACTACCGCAATGGCGTAAAGCCCTGGCAGTTCGACCCGACGAAGTGGACCATCTGGCTGCTGTCCAAGTTCGGCCTGACGTACAACCTGCGCCGCGTCTCCGAGGCCAAGATCCTCCTGGCCGAGCTGACCGAGGCCCGCCGCCGGATGGACTCAGGGCTGGCTGTGATCAAAAACTCGGACCTGACCGAAGCCGCCCGTGCCCGTCTGCACTCGTCGGTGGAGTACCTGCACATGAAGCAGGAGGAGCTGGCCACGCTTTACTATCAGGTGCAAAAGGGGGTGTCGGAGCGGATGGAGTTCTCCAAGAGCCGGGTGCGCCTGTGGCGACGGGAGATCCAGCAGTCCCTGAGCCACCTGGAGCAGATGGTCTCGCGCTACCGCGAGGTTATGACGGCCTGAGCCGCTTTAGACTACGTGGCCTGGTTTCACTTCGGGCGGGCGTAGAGCCAATAGCAGTCTTTTTGGCGGCCTTCGTCGAGGCAGGCCATCTTGGCTTTATTGCTCAGGTCCGACGGCACCGGGAAATCTTCCGGCCTGCGCGGCTGGAAGGGGATACGCTCAACCTGATGGGTCTGCGAAAGCTCCCGCTCAAGTCTGTCCGCACCCGCCGGATCGACGAAGTCATGGACTTCGATCAACAGGCTGAAAGATCGGAGCGCTTCCAGCCCCGGCCGGGTGAGCAACCCGAATTCCGCCCCTTCGCAGTCGCACAGGATGAATCCCGTTTGCGCCTCGGCTGCGGCAAGCAGGGTCTGCTGATCGGCTCCGGCGTGGATGCTCAGGCGCTCCCCGACGCCGTGGAGCGCGGCGAAATCCCGCAACAGTTCGCGGGCACTTTCCCGCAACTCAAAGGCGACGACCCGCGACTGGGGAAGCGCCCGGGCCAGCCCGACGGCGTAGTAGCCCTCGGCCGCGCCGATGTCGATGATGAGCGATGGCTGCGAGCGGATGATTTCCTCAATCGCGGGGTAAAGCTCTTTTTCGTAAGTGCCCAGCAGCTTGGGCGGCAGGGCGGAACCGGCCACTTTCCAGCCGTCGTACCTGAGCCCGGCAAAGGGGCCACCGAGTACCCGCATATCCGGGCAGACCTGCGCGAGTACGGCCTTTTGCCGGTCCAGCATCTTTGCCCAGTGCAGGTCGCGGGCGTCCCGGTCCAGCTTGGCTAGTGAAGCCCGCAGGCTGATGCAGAAATCACTGCGGTAGTAGCGGGCATAGGCTGCCTTAATCCATATTTTGATCGGGTTTGGCATGGCGCGTTTTTTTAGGGAAGGAGGGTATAAAAGGCTGGCCAGCCGGACGCCGTGGCGAGGAGTGCTAAGCGCGCAGGGCTTGCAGGATTTTTTTGATCCGTTGCTTCAGGCTGAGCTTTTGGTGGGCGGTCAACGGCTGGAGAAAGCGCCAGCGTTCGAGCAGCCAGCCGAGCGGTAGCTGGTGGTAGTAGAGGTCTTCGAAGGCGGTGTAGAGCGCCTTGCCCTTCATTTTCCAGGGGTAGATTTTCTTGTGGCTGGTGTAGTGCGCGAGCATGTAGCTCTCAATGCCGTCGGCTCCGCCGTCGCGGGCAGGCAGGTCGTGGGGCAGGCGGGGGGAGTCCGCCCAGAGCATGAAGTCCAGCGCGCGCGCGGTGATTTCGCCGCGGGCTAACTTGAGGTTGACGAGGTGGTTGGTGATGCCCTGTTCGCCGCAGGGGAACACATCCGGGCGCTTGACCGTGACCGGCTCGGAAAACTCCACATAGTGCTCGAAGTCCTCCCGCGTGAGCAGGCCGGTGTTGGCGACGACCTGGCCGCCGTTGAAGGTGAGGCGGCGCTCAAAGCCGGGTGAAAAAGCTTCGAGCTTGTCGGCGACGAAATAGGCCCGCCGCACGTAGTCCTCGTAGTCGGGCCAGTCCGGTTCGCTGGCCACGATAAAGTCTTCGTCGTATTGTTCCAGTCGCTGCAGGAGCGGATGGGTAAAGAGGATGTCGGAGTCGAGGATGAGGACGCGGCGCCCCGGCGGCAGCATGAGCGGGTAGAACTTGGCGAAGCCCCAGCCCCAGATTCGCTGCGGGGCCTGCACGGTTTCGACCTGGAAGTGGCGCTCCAGTTCGCGGGTGTCAAAAGCGCCGAAAATCTCGTCCTTGAGCAGCCGGATCGGGATGTCCGGATGAAAGTACCGGATGCTGGCAATGCAGGCCCGGCCAAAGCGGATGTCGCTCCGGGTGGCAACCACATATATCTCGTCGATTTTCATCAAGGATGCGCAACCTGCATGCCCTTTATGATCGGCACAGCCGGAGAGTTCTAGCGTTTTTTACGAGCCTGACGCGATTTAACCGAACTCGTAGCGGTTGCTCCACTTGGCCTGAGTGGACGCTTTTTATTCAGCAACCACAGAGAGTACCGGGGGCGTCTCCGGGCTCTTCTCCGGCTGGATACTGCAAAGTCTTTACTCCCCCAGGCCGAGTTGAGTAACGCCGAGCCACATAAACCGTTGGCCAGAGGTGCCGAGCTGCAAGTGGTCCCGCACGGTGGCATAGTCGACCTGCGGGCTGTCGAGCTGGACGCTGCCGGTGAGGGGCGTCCAGGCGTCGCCCTGCCAGTAGGCGAGGACTTCGGATTCGGCGGCGGCGAGGCGGTCGCTGGCATAGACGACGTAAACGACCTCCGAGGGCGGCTGCCGGGGCAACGAGACGCTGAGCGCAAGCTGGTTGTTTTCGAGGCCGCCCCGGACCCACTGGGCGATGGCGGAGGGGCCGGTGATCGAGTTGAGCGGGGAGGTTGCGTTACGGTCGAAGGCGTACTCCAGGCCGTTGGGAACGCCGTTGCCGCGCTTGTCTTGCCGCCAGCCTTCGCCGCCGTTGCCGCTCTGGCCCTCAATGTATGCGCCGTACTCGAGGTTTTGCCGGATAAAGGTGCCCTGGCCCAGAACGTCGAGATTCTCGATGGTGACGGATTCGGCCTGTCCCTCGGCGTCCAGGTGAAAGGTGACGGCGGTGATACCGTTGGCATTTTCCCCGGCCGGGATATAGGAGAAGATATTGCCGTCCCAGTGAGAAAGCTCAAAGCTCATGGCCTGCGGGCCTACGCTGAAGCTGAGCGCCCCGGCGTTTTCGCTCACCGAGAGTGGACCGAAATAGTCGTTGGCGTAGGTGCCGGTGATTTCCGCCGTGGCGGGCGCGGGGGCGGGGTGGGTCGGCGGGTCGAGCCCGGCGAGCACACTGAGGTTGGTCAGCATGTTGTCAAAGAGCGAACGGTACGCGCTGAGCCAGTCGAAGGCGACTTCACCGTTTTCGACCAGGTCGCAGAAGGTCGCACAGACCGCTTCGGGCAGGCCGACGGGAGTGCCGTTGGTCAGGACGACGATGCCTAGCTTTTCCGCCGGGATCATGAAAAACGAGGTACCTGTGCCCAGCAGGAACCCTCCGGAGTGGCTGTAGCGGACCCGCCCGCTGGCGTCGGTGCCGAGGTTGAAGCCGTAGCCGTAGAAGCCGGGCCGCGCGTCGAAGGAGCCGGGGGGCGAGCTGTTAATGTGTGGGGTAAGTACGTCGAGGAGATCGTCCGGGGCGATGACCGGCTCGCCTTCGAAGTTGCCGCCGGCGAGGATCATCCGCATCCACCGGGCCATATCGAGGACGTTCGAGCTGACGCCCCCGGCGGGGGATTGGGCGTCGGGTTGGCGTTGCTGCGGTGTGGCGACCCAGGAGCCGTCAGAGAGCAGCATGTTGCCGAGGGCCTTGTTTTCATGGGCCATGAAGTCCGCGTAGCTCGAACTGGTTGAAGTCATGCCCAGCGGTTCGTACAGGTGCGTGCGGGAAAAGTCTTCCCAACTCTGTCCGGTGGCAGTGGCGGCGGCCACCCCGGCCACGGTCATACCGAAATTCGTATAGTGGTAGCTGGCGCGGAAAGGGCTGAGCGGCAAGAGCCGCAGGCGGGCAAAGACTTCCTCGCGGTCGTAGCCGATGTCTTCGAGCAGGTCCCCGGCGTGGTCGGGCAGACCGCTGCGATGGGCGTAGAGGTCGCCCAGGGTGAGCATGGCCGTGACATTGGGGTCGCTCAGCTCGAAGTCGGGCAGGTAGGCGGTCACGAGGTCGCTCCATTTCAATTCCCCGGCGGAGACGGCCGTGGCGATGGCAGTCGCGCCTACGGATTTGGATACCGAGGCGATCTGGAAAACGGTTTCCTCGTCGATGGGGTCGGCGCTGCCGACCTGCTTGATTCCGAAGCCCCGGGCGTAGATCAACTCGTCGTTGTGAACGACGGCGATGGCCACCCCTGGTACGCCGCTGCGGCTCATCATCTCTACCGCGATGGTGTCGAGTTGGGCCACGGCCTCATCGATACGCTGCTGGGTGACTTCGGTGAAGGTGTAATTACCGGGGTTGGTGCCTTGGGCGGTGGCACTCAGGGCGGCGGCCAGGCCTGCGGCGGTGAGCGTGAGGCGACGGAAAGCGGAGGGGAGTCTCATAAGGAATAGAGAGCAGAAGGCGAAAGTCTGCCCCGGTGGTGTTTATCGTGCCCAGGCCGGAGGGGCTTTCGCGCTTTCCGGGGATCAGTGAATCTGATGGGTGAGTGCAGATTGCTTAATTCTTTACCCCAATTTCGCAAGTGCGAAGACCCGCCCTCGCCCCGAATGAGCGGTTAACCTGGCACCTTCCCCTGTGTTTTTACCCTACGGGCGTTTGCCGTCGGTGGCGAGTTCGGCGCGGGAGCGGACGTACTCCTCCAGCAGGCGAACGCTGTAGGCCGGGCCATTTTCATGCGCGAGCGTGTCGGCGATTTCGCGGGCGCGCTCGGTGAAGCGGGTGTTTTTCTCGATCCGGCGGACGCAGGCCGGGAGCTTTTCGGGCCACTTGCGCTTGCCCAGGGTCAGGCCGGCGCGCAGGCGGACGACTTCGCCCGCCCACCATTGCTGGTCGGCGATGTGCGGGATGACGATGTTGGGCACGCCCGCGTGCAGGACCGAGGCGGTGGTGCCGGCTCCGCCGTGGTGGACGACCATCGAGGCGAAGCGGAAAAGCTGGTCGTGAGACATCTGGTGAACGACCTTGATCTCGGGGCGTTCCATCTCGACCGAGAGGCCCGCCCAGCCGCTTTGCAGGATGATCTTCTTGCCGCTGGGCCAGTGCTTGAGAAAGCGGCTCATGATCGTGTGCGTGTCGTCAAAGGCGACGCTGCCGAAGGTGACGACGGGCACCTTTTCCCCGGCGCAGAAGGCGTCGAGTTCGGCCTCGGCCTCGGGGACTTCCTCCGACTGCCAACGCAGGAAGCCGGTGAATCGGAAGCGCGGGTCGTGCTCGATCCCGCCCATCAGCTCCCGGGAAACGGCGACCAGGCACAGGTCGGCCGGGGAGGTCAGGAAGCCCTCGGATCGCCCGAGCCCCTTTTCCTGGTAAAGCTCGCCCACCGCGCGGTTGACGGTGAAATCGACCACCCGGCTGGAAATGCGCCACAGCAGGCGGTTCCAGCGGCGCTGGAGGCCTCGGGGGAAGTTGTAGAGCGCGGGCGTGCCCTCGGGCGGATGGTCGGGGGTGGGGACCAGGTTGTGGCAAAAGGCGAAGGTGGCGAAGGGGATGCCCTGGCGCTCGGCCAACACTCGGTATTGCGGGAAAAAATACGAACTGACCAGCAGATCGGCCCCTTTGAGCGTCTCTCTCATGGCGTCAATCAACTCGCCCATGAAGGGGCGGGCACCCTTGTAGATCCAGCGTAACTGGAGCAGGGGCAGGGGAGCCCGGTTGAGCTCGCGCATGAATTCGATGAAAATCTCCTTCTCCCAGTCCGGGGGGAGGTGCCGGTACTCCAGGCCGGCGCGTTCGATGGCCGGACGGTAGAGCGGGGCGGTGGCGAAGACCACTTCGTGACCGGCCTCCAGCAGGGCGCGCCCGAGCGCGATCATGGGATAAATGTCTCCGGTGGAGCCGTGGGAGGTGAGAACCGCGCGCATAAGAGGATTGCCCAACCTTACTGGACGCGCCCCGCATCGGCGGCAAGGGCGATTTTGTTACGATTCGGAGACAACGCTCCGGGCAAAAAGTTGCCGCCGATGGATGCACAGCAGGGTAAGCATCATTGAGGTGGACGGCTTTTCTGGTCGGGTAGGGCAATGCCCCTCAATGACGAGTGCGGTCACACACCGCGAGCCCGGCGGCGTGGCCGCTGGTCCAGTGCCATTGGCGGTGAGGGCCTCCGGCGAAACCGTCCACGTCCACAATATCCCCGGCCAGGTAGAGGCCGGGTGAGCGGAGGCTGGCCATGGTCTCGAAGTCGATCTCCCCGCGCTCCACACCTCCACAGATGGCGCGTTCAGGGCTGGCCAGCTTTTTGCGGGTCAGGTGTAGTTCGGTCAGCTCCAGGCTTTCCTTGAGCTTGCGCAGTTCGGGCTTTTTCAACTGCCCCCAATAGCGGTCAGGGTCGAGTCCGGAGGCCGTCAGCAGATGCGCCCAGACGGGGTCGGGCAACTCGGCCACAGGCTCGGAGACCAGGCGTTGGCGCGGGTGCAGGCGGACGCGTTCCTCCAGCAGGCGGGACACCTTGAGCGGGCCGCACCAGTTGATGCGCAGAGCCTGGCCTTGCGGTTGGACCAGTTCGCGGGCGGCGCGGGAGGAGAGGGCGAGGACAGCCTCCCCGGCCAACCCCCAGGGGTGCAGTTCGAGCGGGCCGCTGGTATCGAGCCCGAGCGCGGGCAGGCTGAGGAGGACGTTTTTGACCCGCTCGGCGCGCATGTTTTTGAAAAGCGGGTCGTCGATCAGGAAGTTGAAAAGGCTCGGCACGGGCCGCTCGACGGTGTGGCCGAGGCTTTCGGCGGCGCGGGCGGCCTGGGGGGTGTTGAGCGGGTCGCCCGCGAGGATGAGCCGTTGGCACTGGACGGTGCGCTCGTTGGTCACGGTGATCCAGAAGCCGCCCTGCGGCTTGGCCTCGACGGCGACGAGTTTTTCCTCAGTACGAATGTTTACGCCCACCCGCCGGGCCAGCGCGGTGAGCTGAGCGGCCAGCGGTGGGGCTTCTTCGGCCAGCCGGAGGGTGCCATTTTCGCGGGTCAAGCCTTCCAGGGCGTGGCGTTGGCACCACTCCAGGGTTTGCTGCGGCCCGAAGGCGTAAAATTCCGGCAGGACGTCGTTTCCGCCCCGGGGGAAACAGGGGAGCAACTCTGAAGGGTCGTCGCAGAGCCGCGTGATGAGCCGCTGGTCGCTGCCGGTGCGACTCAGCTCTTCCAGCGGTTCGGACTCGGCGACCAGCCAGGTAACGGCGGTGCCGGGGGCGTGTCCGGCGGCGGTGATGGCGGCGACGGCTCCGGCCAGCCCTCCGCCCGCGATGGTGATTTCGTTTTGAACCAAAACGTTTTCATCTTGTCCATGCGCGGGGTCATGGACAGCTTTTTTACCGTCCTCTCACCTCTTTGTTCCTGTCATTTACGGGTTGCCCCGGGCGGGAAAACCGATTGTTCATAGATGTTTATCCCCTGATGCCTGGTAAAGCCGACTTCTTCTCTCTGCCCCGCACGACCCAGTTCGCCTTTTGGCTGGGCCTGGTCTTTGTCGGGCTGGTGATCTACGATCAGCTCTTTTACTGGTCAAACATGGAGGACTACAGCTTCGGCTACCTGGTCCCGATTTTTGTGGCCTACGTCATCTACGACCGCTGGCCGAAGGTCCGCGCCCTTCTGCTGGGCGAGAATGACTCCCGGCTGGCCTCGACCAAGCCGGACTGGTTTATGCGAACGACCGAGGTGGTTTTCTACCTCGGGCTGACAACGGCGCTTTTGATGTTCCTGCTTGGCGGGCTGATCCTGGCCTCGCAGGGGCCGTCGAACCAGGGCAGCCTCCTGATGGCCGCCGGGCTGGGGGGAATCGTGCTGGGACTGGCGTTCCTGGTCGCGCGGGAGGACACCAAGGGCCGCATCCTCTCGTGGAAGGAACGGGTCGGCTTTACTTTCCTGTTCCTGTTTCCGGCGCTGGCCTGGCTGATTTCGGCTCCGATGGTCATGTATATGGACTCCACGGTGAAGCTCGTCCTGCTGGAGTGGGTGACGAAAATCGTCTTCTCGGTCTTTAACTTCCTGGGCTTCACCGTGATCCGCAGCGGCAACGTGCTGGAGCTTCCCAAGGGCGAAGTCGGCGTCGCCGATGCCTGCTCGGGGGTGCGTTCGCTGACGGGGTGTATCTTCGTCGGCTCGTTCATGGCGGCGGTCTTTCTCGACCGTTTCTGGAAAAAAGTCCTCATGGTCGGTCTGTCCATGGTCCTGGCCTTTGTCACGAATATCATGCGCAGCCTGTTCCTGACCGGCTGGGCCTATGCCTACGGCTCGGGAGCGATCGACGGCGATATTTTCCGCAATCCCCATACCTTACCCGACGGCTCGGAAAACCCGGACTTTGTCTTTGCCTCCGTGCATGACATCGCGGGCTATTCGGTCATGGGGTTGACGTTCGTTATTCTGCTGATGCTCTTGCCGATCTTCAATTTTAAGATCGCCCCTCCCGAGGAGGAGGAAGAACATGAAGAGGCCGGGGAATCTCCCCCCGGCGGCCAGCACGAACCGAACGCCTAAATGCCGCAAGCACCTTTGAAGATTCTCCAGGTCGCCCCCGAGGTGGCCCCTTTTTCCAAAGTGGGAGGGCTGGCCGATGTGGCCGGAGCCCTGACCAAGGAAATGTCCCGCGCCGGACATGATGTACGGGTCATCACGCCGCTGTACGGCTTTCTCAAGCCCTCTGAGGATTGGACGGCCGAGCCGGGCGCGTTCTCCGTCCATCTGGGCGGCAAGCGGGAGGAATTTTCCCGCCTGTGGAAAGCCACCTATCCGGGGTCGGACGCGCAGGTCTTTTTCATCGAGTACGCCAGGTACTATGACCGGCACGAGATCTATACCGGCCCGTGGGGTGGCCACAGCGACAACAACGAGCGCTTCGCCTTCCTCAGCCGGGCGGCCATCGACTACTGCCGCTCGCGCCAGTGGTATCCGGATGTGATCCACTGCCACGATTGGACGACCGGGCTCGTCCCGGTCTATCTCAACACGACCGAGTACGGCACGCCGCTGGGGCGCGCGGCCAGCGTCTTTACGATTCACAACCTCATGCATCAGGGCATTTTCGGGCGAGAGATCCTCGATTTTGCCGGGCTGCCTCCCGATGTCTTCCGCCCCGACAACCTGGAGTCGATGGGCCTGGTCAACATGATGAAGGGCGGCATCTATAACAGCACGAAGATCACCACCGTCAGCCCGCACTACGCCTCCGAAATCCAGGGGCCCGAATACGGCTGCGGGCTCAACCACGTGCTCAAGTACCGGGCCGGGGACCTGATCGGGATCATCAACGGCATCGACACCGACGAGTGGAACCCCGCCACGGACAAGCACTTGCCCGCCACTTTCAGCGCCCGCGACCTCTCCGGCAAGGCCGTCTGCAAGCGCAAGCTTCAGGAAAAACTCGGCCTTGAGCACAAGCCCGAGGTGCCCGTCTTCTGCGCGGTGGCGCGGCTGTTCGAGCAAAAGGGGCTCGACCTGCTGGCCGAAATCGTGCCGTGGATCATGAGCGAGATGAAGATCCAGATCGCCCTGCTGGGGGCCGGTGATGGCCGTCTGGAGCAGGCATTCCTTGATTTGCAGGCCCGCTATCCGGGCCGGGTGGGCGTCTATATCGGCTACAACAACGCCCTGGCCCACCTGATGGAAGCCGGGTCGGACTTTTTTGTCATGCCCAGCCGTTTCGAGCCCTGCGGACTCAACCAGATGTACTCGATGGCCTACGGGACGCTCCCCATCGTTCGCTCCACTGGCGGGCTCGTCGATACCGTCGAGCAGTACGTCGAAGGTCGCCAGCGCGGGACGGGTTTCCGTTTCGAGGAGGCCAGTGCCAAGGCGCTTTACTACGCGATTGGCTGGGCCTGCTCGACTTGGTATGATCGCCCCGAGGACTACCGCATGCTCCAGCAGAACGCGATGGGCCGGGACCTGAGCTGGACCTACTCGGCGCAGAAATACCTCGATGTGTACCACTGGGCCCGTGACGCCCGCCTGCAAGGGCTCGGCCTGCTCGAACGCGCCCAGCACGACGGCTGAGGCGAGAGCATATTCGCTTTAATCTGTCGCCTGAGGTGGGGAAATGTCTTGAAGCCTCGCCAGGCGGCAGCGGGTGTAGCGGGCTGGAAGCCCGTAAGCCCGCTGCCAACACCGCGAGCTCCAAGACAGGCCCCATCCGAAGGACTGGCTGCTTTTGGGCCCCGGCGGCGTTCCTTTCATGGGGGCAGGGCTTCTAGCCCAACCACCATGAAAGCGCCTTGCCGGAACTCAAAAGCAGCTCAGCCTCAAGCGACAGATTAAAGCGAATATGCTCTATCTGCCCGAAATACCTGTTGGAATAAGAAGGGAGCGTCTCCGCGAAGTGACGATAAACCGGGAGGGGACTTTCTTTGGTGTTCTTTATCTTAGAGCGTTTCAAATAAAGTCGTAGCCTTCACAAAAGGGTCGAATGGCTAAATGATTAAATGGTTAATTGTTATTTCCTACGTTCGGAATCCAACAATTAACAATTAGCCATTTAGCTATTCAAATTTTGTGGCTACAGTATTTTTTGAAATGCACTAAAGGCGTTGAAGGCTGGCCTGGAAGGTGGCGAATAATGGATTTTGCCAGTTTTTGGTGGAAGTCTTCTTCTGGGCCATGTTTCGCTTGCCTAGGCATGGTGCAAGCTATACCGTTGTCGGTTCCTTATCGCTGGAATTGCCCTTATGGATTGCCGCTCAGCCAAACGCCTGTACTCCTCCGACGCCCTTGAGGTGTGGTTTCGGAAGCTTTGTCAGGACTGGGAACGCGCTTTCAGCGAGGGGCAGTTGCGTGAAGGCCGTGCCTGCTACCGCGACGGCGGCATCCGAGAGATCGAGCTGACCGCCGAGGACGCGATTATCCACGGCAGCTGGCGCGATGAGGAGAGTTACGCCGTCATCGAGTGGAACCACAACAAGCTCCACGTACGCGGTTCGACCGAAGACATCTCGCGGGGCAAGTGTCTGGCCGCCGCCGGCCTCTACGAGATCGAGGAACTGATCGCGGAGGAAATTTCCCCGCTCCCGACTGAGCGGCCCAAGACCGTCACCACGAGCGATGACGAGAAGCCTGCCGCCGAGTCCTCCAATGGAGATTCTCCCCCCGTGCCCAGCGAGGGCACCCCAATCCTCAGCGATACGCGCGAGCTGCAGCTCGATTTCAGCGCCTCGGAACTGGGGTTGGACTTCGCCGTTTACTGGCTGGACAACAACGTGAAAGTCGCGGCCCTGGGCGAGGACGCGCTCACCGGGGACAGCTTGTCAGCCGCCGACCGCGAGAAGCTCATCCGGCTGGCCAACTTCGCCCGTAAGGCGGGTTTCCGCTTCTCCGGCGAGACCAACCGCTACCTGCTCGCCCGACTCGACGAGGTGCCCGGCTTCCTCACGAACGAGTTGCCCCGCTGGCGCAAGTACTTCGCCTGCCTGCTCACCCCCGACGCGCTCGCGCTCAAGAACGGCATCCGCGACCTCGACATTTCCGCCCAGGCGCACGAGATTAACGGCGAGGCCTTCGAGTTGAACTGGCGCTTCGAGCTGGACGGCGAGAACATTTCCGAGTTGGCCGCGCAGAACCGTTTTTTCCGCGGCGAGAGCCTGGTCTTCCTCAAGGGGCGCGGTCTGGTCCGGGTCAACAAGCGCCAGACCGAGGCGCTGGCCGACTGGCGTTCGTCGCTCAACCAGCAGGGCAACGGCGTGCTCCCGCTCTACCTGCTGTGCTCGCTCTTCGGGCGCGAGGAGGTGAAGCTCGACTTGAGCGAAGGGCTCGACAGTTGGCGTCGCCGCCTGACCTCGCCCGGCAGTGACAAAAAGGACAAGCTCTTGCCGATCTTGCGCCCTTATCAGCGCCACGGCTGCCATTGGCTCGCCCATCTTTGCGCCAACGGTTGCCACGGGCTGCTCGCCGACGAGATGGGCCTGGGCAAGACGCTTCAGATCCTCTCGCTGCTGGTGGCGCACCCCGTAGCGGGCAAGCGCTCTATCATTGTGTGCCCGGCCAGTGTGGTGCCGGTCTGGCAGAGCGAGCTGCGCAAGTTTTTCCCCGATCAGGTCTGCCGCATCCTGCGCAAGGACGAGAATTTCTCCGTTTCGGACGAGCCGTGCCTGTGGATCGCCAGCTACACGCAACTGCGCCGTCACAAGCCGCAACTCGACCAGGTGAACTTCGGCTACGCCGTGCTCGACGAGGCCCAGTACATCAAAAACCCGGAGGCCAAAGTCACGCAGGCGTGCATGAGCATCCGGGCCGAGCACCGGATCGCCATGACCGGTACGCCGCTCGAAAACCGCTTCCTGGACCTGTGGACGATTTTCCGCTTTCTCATGCCGGGCCTGCTCGGCAGCCGCCGCCGCTTCGAGGAGCACTACCAGGCCGACCCCGAAGGGTTTATGAAAAAGGTCGGCGTGCAGATCGCGCCCTTCGTCCTGCGCCGGACCAAGGACAAGGTGCTCAAGGAGCTGCCGGGCAAGGTCGAGAGCGATCTGGTCTGCTCCATGACCGAACTCCAGCGCCGCCTCTACGCGCAACTGGCGGAGGAGGGCGTGGCCCGCATGGGTGACAACCTCGGCGAGTACACGGCGGAAAACACCTTCAGCCTGCTGACCCTGCTGACGCGCCTGCGGCAGGTCTCCTGCGACCCGGGCCTGCTCCCGTGGATGAAGCAGACCGACTGGCAGCAGAGCGGCAAGCTGCTCACGCTGGTGGACCGTCTGCGCGAAGTCGTGGCCAGTGGCCACAAGGCCGTCGTCTTCAGCCAGTTCGTCAGCTTCCTGGACCGGGTGAAGCTGATGCTCGACATCGAGCTGCCCGGCCTGGAACTGCACACCCTCACCGGCAAGACCGCCGACCGCGCCAAGCCGGTGGAGGCTTTCCAGAGCACGAAAAATCCCGCCGTCATGCTGGTCAGCCTGCGGGCGGGGGGCACCGGGGTCACCCTCCACAGCGCCGACTACGTCTTTCTGCTCGACCCGTGGTGGAACCCGGCGGTCGAGAACCAGGCTATCGACCGCGTGCACCGCATCGGCCAGCGCAAGACGGTTTTCGTTTACCGCCTCGTCACGGCCGGGACGGTCGAGGACCGCGTCCAGCAGCTCAAGTCCAGCAAGCGCTTCCTCTTCGAGGAGACCATGCGGGCCGCTCCCGGCGGGGCCGACTTCACGCAATACTTCCACTCGCTCCACGAGTTGATCGATCTGCTGCCCGACAAGGGCGGGGATTGAGTTTGCGGGGAAGAAGAGCCGAGGCTTTTTCTCTGATGCAAGGAGAGCGGGTGACGCTGGCTGGCCGGGATCGCCAGCGATTGTTACGGTAATGTCACATTCCGGCCATTGCCTTTGCCTGCGCGGCGTGCATCTTATTTTCGTTGAACCTTTCGGTGAAACCGGCCATCTGCATGAGCTTGCGCGGATGGCGGGGATTTCCGGACGGATCAAGTCCCTGTTCTCACTCTCCGCGCGCCGTCGCCGGATTTTTCTATAAAACCAACACCCGCATGCACCCGTTTTACCAGGCTGAACTCAAGCAGATCAGACAGAATCTTGTCCTGATGGGCGAGCGTGCGATCGAGGTGGTGCGGCTGGCGGTGCAGTCGCTGGTGGAGGGCGACCCCGTGATGTCGGAGAAGGTCATCGAAATGGACGACCGGATCGACGAGCTGGAGCTGGCTATCGACAGCGAGGCCATCCGCTACATTTCCCTGCGCTCGCCGGTCGCCTCCGACCTGCGCCTGCTGACTATGGCGATGAAGGCTTGCCACGACCTGGAGCGCGTCGGCGACGAGGCGACCACCATCGCCAAGTACGCCCGGCGCATGCACGAGAACTACCCGCCGAAAAAGCTTCATGCCATCCCCGCCATGGCCGAGTTGGTCATCGAGCAGTTGCGCAACGCGATGGACAGCTTTATCGGCGACGACGCCAAGGTCGCCTACTCCGTGCCCAAGCAGGACCGCCAGATCGACGACCTGCACCGGAAGAATTACCGCGACCTCACGGCGGGCATTCGCGCTGAGCCGACGCTGACCGAGCAGTCAATCGAGCTGATTTTCGTCTCCAAGGCGCTGGAACGCATCGGCGACCACGCCACCAATGTGGCCGAGGACGTCATCTACCTGCTAGAAGGCGATGACGTGCGTCACACCGAGGCGGTCAAACGCTCGGTGCAGGGTTAAAAAGCGCAGTTGCTCTGGTCGAAGTATTCTCAAGCGAGGTGTAGCCTCTATGCACTGTTCCGTACGGGCACCTACTGCGGGTGCCATGTGTAGTCGCTGTCGAGATAGGGCAGGGCAACTTCGAGGGCGTCCTTATCCTCAAGAATATACCGGGAATAGTCCTCCTGGGTTTGCAGAACAACCCCCTCCACGGCGGCGAAAAGCCGGACCGTTTCCATAATGGGGGCTGGGAGGCGGGAAAGGTCAATTTTCATGATGGGTGTGGGGATGTTGTTCAGCATGCTTATCGGGGCCGTCCACGGACCCAGCGCAGGCAATGGGCGGGTGTCTCTGATACGAGTCCGCCATACTTGAGAGCGTCGATGATGAGGTTGTATTCCCGGGGGGTGGTTTTGCTTTTCAAACGTGCGTACAACTCATCCGACGAAATTTCCCCCGCGTCGCGGATGGCCCTCGCGATGCAGTGAAAGGTAATAACCGTTTCCGTTATCTGCTGACGGAACGCGGGAGAGCGTGAAGCTTCTGTCAGATCCTTGGGCATGGGGCGTCAGTTGCTCGAATTTTTGTTATCTGTTGGATATCTATAAACACTCTATTTAGTGCGGTGTTTCAAGCCGTAATTTACGAGCATCATATGGGAGTGCCCAATTCCTACGAAGCCCTCGTCCATAACCTGCGTCACTTGCGTGAACTCAATCACTTGACTCAGGAACAAGCTGCCGAAAAAGCGGGCCTGGACTACAAGCATTACCAGGGGATTGAGGCCGGACGGCGTCCGGAATTACGGCTCTCCACGATTGACAAGCTGGCTGCCGCCTATGGCAAAGAGGCTTGGCAACTGCTGTGGCTCGGCCCGCAGGACCGCGTCGTTATGAAGAGGCCTCCGGGCCGTCCGCCGAAGACCGCCTCCAAGGAGCAACCAGATCAGAGCCGCTCGCGCAGTCCGGTAAAATAGCTCCTGCTCTCGGGGAGTCCGCCGGGGCGGTTACGGAGCAACCATTGGGACTCGTGGCAGGAGAGCGCTTCCTCCAACTGCGGGAGAAGTGTCTCCCGGGATTTGCCCGTGCGGATGGATTCCAACCGTGCCAGTGCGAGCCGGGTCAGTCGGAGGGATTGCGCGGCCTCGTCGCGGAGCCAGTCCGCGTCCGGACAGCGCGGGCAGGCGCGTGACAGGTGCGCCTCGGCCTCATCGAGCCGGGTGGCGATGGCGACGCTCTCGACCGGAGTGATCTTCTCGGCCAGTGCGCGGACTTCGTCGATCTCGGCGAAGAGCCCTCGGAAAAGCACGCTGCGGTTATGCTGGCGATGGGTGGTGAGTGACTCGACCGAACCGAGCGCGGCCAGGGTGCGGGCAAACTCGCCGGTGGTGTCGTTGAGTAAGCGAGTACTTAAAAACTCCGGCCAGCGTTCGACGTTGGCGGCTGCGCCTTCCCAACTGTATTGAGAACCCATGACAAGTGCGGGTAGCGACAGCGCGTAAGGCTGGATGTGCCCCTGATCTCCCCAGTGGGTCAGGAGCAGACCGTGGGCTCCGTGCCGGAGGCCCTCGCGGGTGGCCAGAGCGATGTTCGCCTGGGCGGTTTCGAGTCGCCCGTGGGTGCTCAGCCAGGTGGAGTCGCCCGGGGCGACCTGGAACTCCAGTCCGGCGGCGGCCATCTGCGCGCATTGCTCGGCAAAGGGGTGATCGCGTTCGTAGCCCCAGACGACGGGAACGCTCCCGGCGGGCAGGCGATCGATCAGTTCGGGGCGCTTGAGCACGATGTCGGCCCAGAATAACATCTGGTGGCCGTGCTTTTCGACCAGTTGGCCGATCTTTTCCAGAAACTCCAGATAAATTTCCTCGATGCCCTCTGCCTCTACCTGCGGACGGCTCCAGCCCAGCCCGAGGTCGAAGGTCTCGTCGCAGCCGACGTTGACGCGGCGGCTGCGGAAGTGCGGCAGTAGCTGGGTGTAAAGTTCGTCGAGAAAGGCCAGACTGTCGGCGTTGGGTTTGAGCGTCGCGCCGTAGGGGCGGAAGTCCCCGAAGGGTGAGGTAAAGCCGTCCGGGCACTCGGCCAGGTGACGGTAGGCGGGGTGGCGCAGCCAACGTTCGAGGTGGCCGAAGGAGTTTTGGTTCGGGACCAGTTCGATGTGGCGGGCGGCGCAGGCGGCGTCGAGTTGCTCGATCTCCTCGCCGGTCAGCGGCGAGCTGTCGCGCCAGACGCTCTCATGCCCGGTGTAGGCGAAGGTGTGCTCGGTGTAGAGCTGGAGCTGATTGTAGCGCAGCGTGGCCAGCCGGTCCACCAGCCGCAGCAGCTCGTCCATCGTCGGCACCTTGCAGCGGCTGATGTCGAGCATGTACCCGCGCTCGCGGAAGGCCGGCCCGTCGCTGATTTCCAGCCGGGGAAGTTGCCCCTCCGGCGACTGTGCGCGGATCTGGGCCAGCGTGTCGTCGGCGTAGGCGAGAGCGGCTGTATCGCCTCCGGTGATTTCGATTTTGTCCGGGCCGATGCGGAGTGTGTAGTGCCCAGGAGCCAGGTTGTCATGGATTTTGGATACAAAGAGCGCGTCGTGCGGGGATGCCGTGCCGGGGTGGAGTTTCAGGCTGCGAGGCTGGGGAAACAGGTGCATGAGACTGAAAGGGTGCAGGGCATTGCCGTGAGGCTGGTGGAGGGGGATGCGTCAACTGCAAGAGAGTGCGTCGAGAGTCTTCAGGACAATGGCCTCGTCCGGGCCCAGTGTCTCGCGCACACGATAGAGCACGCGCGCGGTTTCAGCATAGTCGGCCTCCTGCCCGGTGCGCCGGTGGTAAAGTTCGCGGATGAAGCGCACGGCCCGGTCGATGAGCTTGTTGTTGGAGGGCTTGACCCAGGTCATAAGGTTGCCCTCGTATCGCCCGAGACGGCCCATGACCAGAGTCGAATGCGTGTTGAGCAGAAGTTTGAGTAAGAGGTGACGGAAAAGCAGCGGCTGTTCCGCGAGGGCGAGTTGGTGACTGACTGGCCCAAGGTTTAGTGAAATGCCGGTTTCGGATTGAAGGATGCAAAATGTATCGGAATTTTTACTACGTCGATGGGTGCGGGCTTTTAGAGAAATATCAAATCCGAGCAGGGTTTCCAGCCCGGCCACGGAGCGGCACTCTTCCCATTCCAGGCATCGCGGGGTGCGCCGCAGCAGATGTGCCCAGGCGGCGGCGGAGTCAGGTGAATGCGGCAGGCAGAGGTAGCAGAGGCTGGCCGGCTGGCCAGGCAGGCGTGTGTTTTCAAAAGCGGGCAGGGAAAAGGTCGGGGAGCGCTCGGTGGTGTCAGCCAGCACGGTGATGCCATAGGCATCGGTCTCGTAGAGGATGTGCCCACCCGCAGTGTAATGATCGCTTTCGGCCGCGATAAATTCAGCCAGAAAACCCCAGTCTGTTTTCATGGCCAGTCGGTTGAAATCCTCCAGCGCGGCGGGGACCTCTTTCGGTGCTGCGTGATGCTCCAGCGCGAGCCCGGCGGCGAGCATCTGGACCGTGCTGGCCTGCATGCGGGTACTGCCGGTCAGCGCCATCGGGCCGACGCAGAGGTTGAGTTTGTGGATACCGGGGTGCTCCAATACGCGTCGGGAACGTTCGGCCACGCGGGCCAGCGTTGTATCCGGATTACAATACAGGAACCACGGCTTGCGCCGGGAGATCGTGGCGGCGGCTTCACACGCGCCAATGACGAAAGGCGTTTCGCCGCCTTCGGTAATGGCCAGCAGCAGGTCCTTTTCGCCAAAGCCCAGTTCGCGCAACTGGCGTTCGCCATAGGCGGGAAAGTCCTCAAAGCCCTCCAGTGAGCGGATGAGCGCAGCGTCGCCCCCGGCCATGAATCCGGTGACACGCCCGGCTAATTCGGGAGGCAGTATGCCTTCGCGACTCAGGGTTTCCAGCGCGAGTGAGAGCCGTCCGGTCGCTCCGCAGCCACAAAGAAAGACGTTGCCTCCAGCGGCGAAGGTATCCCCCACGGCGGCGGCCAGTGCTTGTATGCCGTTGGCGCAGGCGGAGAGTTTTTCCAGCGCAAGGCGGTCCACCTCTTTAAGCGTGGCGACGGCCTGCGGGAGATCGTGGCGGGCGAGTTCGGAGAGGTTGCGAGTGAGGGGGTGGGGCTGCTCCGTCACGAGTTCGCCGAGGCGGAACTGGTCCGCCATGAAGAGAAATTCATCCGCGTTGGCTGCTGTTTTCATGGGGGAGAAAGGAGAATGTGTTGAGATAAAAACTATATGTTATTCGTGTGGTCAGATGAAGTCACGTAAAGTTTTTTGGGTACGGGGGGCAAGCTAGGCGATTTTGCACGAATGCCATAGGGGGTATAAAAAACGCCGGGCGATGAAGCCCGGCGTCGAATATAAATCGGATAGTATGTCGCGAACCGTGTGGTGTCGGTCAGGCTTCCACGTCCCAGCTTTGGAGGATGCGCAGGTAGTTGGCGCGCTCGATAGCTTCAGGGTTTGGGGCGTGCTGGTAGCTCATACTCCCCTTCATCTGTTCGAGCGAGTCGTACTCCTTCTCCTCCATCCACTGGGCCATTTCGTTGCGCAGCTTGGTGAGTTGCGGCAGGCCGTGGCGCAGGAGGGTGGAGACGAGCTGGATGCAGTCTGCCCCGGCCATGACGGCCTTGATCGCGTCCTCGGCGGTGTGGACGCCGCCGGTCACGGCGAGGTCCAGTTGTGTGCGACCGGAGAGGATGGCGAGCCAGCGCAGGCGCAGCAGCAGCTCGGAGGAGTCCGACAGCTTGAGCGAGGGTACGGCCTCCAGGTTTTCGATGTCGATGTCCGGCTGGTAGAAGCGGTTGAAGATGACGGCGGCATTGGCCCCCTTGTCCTCAATGCGCTTGATGAAGTTAGGCAGCGACGAGAAGAAGGGCGAGAGCTTGACTGCCAGCGGCAGCTTCACGCTCTGGCGCACCTTCTCAACGATTTCGACGAAGTTGCCCTCGACCTGTTCGCTGCTTTCCTCCGCCGAGCGGGGCTGGTAGTAGAGGTTCAGCTCCAGTGCGTCGGCTCCGGCCTCCTCCATGTACTTGGCGTACTCCGTCCAGGTACCCAGATTGGTTCCGTTGAGCGAGGCAATGACCGGGATGTCAACGGCCTGCTTGATCTCGCGGATGCGCTCCAGATACTCGTCCGGGCCGAGGTCGAACTCGTCCGCCGACGGGAAGTAGCTGGTCGCCTCGGCGAAGGAATCCTCATGGCTGAGAACGTGCTTCTGGAGGCCTTCCTCATGGTGGATGATCTGCTCCTCGAAGAGCGAGTTCATCACAATGGCGGCGGCTCCGGCATCTTCGGCCAGGCGGACGCGGTCGAGCCGGGCGGCGATGGGCGAGGCGCCGACCACGAAGGGGTGCGGCAGTTCGAGTCCGAGGTAAGTGGTTTTCAAGTCCATGATTAGTTCGCGTCTTCGTCGTTAGCGGTTCCGGCGGAGGCCATGAGCTGGTAGCGGGCGGCTTTCTCCTGCACGCGTTCCTGGGCCTGGCGGATCAGTTCGGCGGAGCGGTCGGGCTCGCTGTTCATGAGCATGCGGTAGCGCACCTCGTTTTCGATGTACTCGCGCAGCGGGATCTTCGGGGGTGGCGAGTCGAGTTTGAGCGCCGGTTCGCCGGTTAGGGTGCGCCGCGGGTCGTAGCGGTACAGCGGCCAGTGCCCGGAGGCGACGGCCTTTTTCTGCTGTTCGGGACCGAAGTTGAGGTTGTAGCCGTGGGCGATGCAATGGCTGTAGGCGATGATGAGCGAGGGCCCGTCGAAGCTCTCGGCCTCGGCCATGGCCTGGACGACCTGGCTGTCCTTGGCACCCATCGCGACGCTGGCGACGAAGACGTTGCCGTAGCCCATCGCGATCATGCCGAGGTCCTTCTTCGGGGTGGCCTTGCCGCCGGCGGCGAACTTGGCCACAGCCGCGAGCGGGGTGGACTTGGAAGACTGACCGCCGGTGTTGGAGTACACCTCGGTGTCGAGGACGAGGATATTGACATTGCGTCCGGAGGCCAGCACGTGGTCGAGCCCGCCGAAGCCGATGTCGTAGGCCCAGCCGTCACCGCCGATGCACCAGACGGACTTCTTTACGAGGAAGTCGGCCAGGTCGAGCAGCACGCGGCTTTCAGGCGTGTTGACCAGTTTGAGGCGGTTTTTGACCACCGCGACGCGGTCGCGCTGGGCGAAGATCTGCTCCTCGGTCTGCTGCGGGGCGTGAAGGATTTCACGCACCAAATTGTCCCCGAGTTCGGAGGCGCAGCGCTGGAGGTAGTGGCGGGCGATGTCGCCCTTGCGGTCAGCGGCCAGACGGATGCCGTAGCCGAACTCGGCGTTGTCCTCGAAGAGGGAGTTGGCCCAGGCCGGGCCGCGTCCGTCGGCGTTCTTGGAGTAGGGCGTGGTGGGCAGGTTACCCCCGTAGATGGAGGAGCAGCCGGTGGCGTTGGCCACCAGGAGGCGGTCGCCGAAGAGCTGCGTGAGGAGCTTGATGTACGGGGTCTCACCGCAACCGGCGCAGGCGCCGGAGTACTCGAAGAGCGGTTCGCGCAACTGGCTGTCCTTGACGGTGAGGCCGAGTTCGGCGCGGGGCGGAGCGGGCAGGTCGAGGAAGAAGTCGTAGTTCTTGCGTTCGCGTTCCACGCAGTCCTCGTGCGGCTCCATGTTGATGGCCTTGCGGCGCGGGTTGGCCTTGTCTTTGGCCGGGCAGATGGTGACGCACAGCCCGCAGCCGGTGCAGTCCTCGGGCGCGACCTGAATGGTGAAGAGGTTGCCCGGGTTGTTGCGGCTGCGGAAGGCGGTAGATCGGAACTCTTCCGGTGCGTCCGCGGCGGCTTCCTCGGGGTAGTACTTGGCGCGGATGGTGGCGTGCGGGCAGATCATGGCGCACTTGCCGCACTGGATGCAGATTTCCGGGTCCCAGATCGGGATCTCGGTGGCGATGTTGCGCTTTTCCCAGCGGGCGGTGTCGGTCGGCCAGCACCCGTCGATGGGCAGCGCGCTGACCGGCAGCCGGTCGCCTTCGCCACGCATCATGATCGCGGTGATATTTTTGACAAAGTCCGGGGCCTCGGCGGCGACGGTCGGCGGAATGACATCCTCCGAGGTCGGGGTGGCCGGGAGCGGGATCTCGTAAAGGTTGGCCACGGCGGCATCGACGGCGGCGTAGTTCTTCTGAACGATGGCCTCGCCCTTTTTGCCGTAGGTTTTCTTAATCGCCTTCTTGATCTGCGCGATGGCTTCGTCCTTGGGCAGGATGCCCGAGATGGCGAAGAAGCAGGTCTGCATGATCGTGTTGGTGCGCCCGCCCATGCCGGCTTCCTTGGCGACGTGGTAGGCGTCGATGGTGTAGAGCTGGACGTTTTTGCGGATCATGGCCTCCTGCACTTCGTGCGGGAGGTGGTTCCAGACCTTTTCGGGGCCGTAGGGCGAGTTGAGCAGGAAGACGGCGTTTTCGGCGGCGTACTTGAGCAGGTCGTACTGGCGCATGAACTGCCACTGGTGGCAGCCGACGAAGCGGGCGTTTTTGATCAGGTACGGGGCCTGGATGGCGCGGGGGCCGAAGCGCAGGTGCGAGACGGTCATGGCGCCGCTCTTCTTGCTGTCGTAGACGAAGTACGCCTGGGCGTAATTGTCGGTCTCCTCGCCGATGATCTTGATGGAGTTCTTGTTCGCCCCGACGGTGCCGTCCGAGCCCAGGCCGAAGAAGACGGCGCGGAAGATGTCGGGCGCTTCCAGATCGAAGTCCTCGCTGACGGGCAGGGAGGTGTTGGTCACGTCGTCGATGATCCCCACGGTGAAGCCCGTCTTGGGCGCGTCGGCCTTGAGATTGTCAAAGACGGCCTTGGCCATCGCGGGGTCGAATTCCTTCGAGCCGAGGCCGTAGCGGCCGCCGACGACCGTGATTTCGCGGCGCAGGGGGCGCTGGGCCAGCGCGGTGATGACGTCCTGGTAAAGCGGTTCGCCGAGGGAACCGGGCTCCTTCGTACGGTCGAGTACGGCGATGGACTTGACGCTGGCCGGGATGGCGTCGATGAAGGCATCCAGCGGGAAGGGGCGGTAGAGGCGGACCTTGATCACGCCGACCTTTTCGCCGTTCTGGTTGAGCCAGTTGGCGGTCTGCTCGCAGGTTTCCGCGCCCGAGCCCATGACCACGACTACGCGGTCGGCTTCGGGGTCGCCCGCATAGTCCACGAGGCTGTAGTGGCGGCCAGTGGCCTTGCCGAGCTTGTTCATGGCCTCGGTGACGGCTTCGGGCAGGACGTGGTAGAAGGGGTTGGAGGCTTCGCGGCCCTGGAAATAGACGTCCGGGTTCTGCGCGGTGCCGTGGATAAAGGGATCGTCCGGGCTCATCCCGCGCTTGCGGAAGTCGGAGATGGCTTTTTCGTCGATCAGGTCCTTGATGACTTCCTCGGGCAGGGGCTCGTAGGTGTTGATCTCGTGCGAGGTGCGGAACCCGTCAAAGAAGTGCATGAAGGGCACGCGGCACTTGAGGGTGGCGGCGTGGCAGACGGCGGCCATGTCATGGGCTTCCTGCACGCTGTTGGAGGCGAGCATGGCGAAGCCGGTCTGGCGGCAGGCCATCACGTCTGAATGGTCTCCGAAGATCGACAGCCCCTGGGTGGCCAGGGAGCGGGCAGTCACGTGCATGCAGAAAGGCAGCAGCTCGCCGGCGATCTTGTACATGTTCGGGATCATCAGCAGCAGACCCTGCGAGGCTGTGAAGGTCGTCGTCAGGGTGCCTCCGAGAAGGGCACCGTGGACGGCCCCGGCGACCCCGCCTTCGCTCTGCATCTGGGTGACTTCCGGCACGACGCCCCACAGATTGGGCTTTCGCTGGCTGGACCACTCATCGCAATGCTCCGCCATGGGCGAAGACGGTGTGATTGGATATATGGAGATGGTTTCGCTCAAACGGTAGGCGATCTGAGCGACCGCCTCGTTGGCGTCCTTAATGGAGAGTGACTGCGTCATAGATTCATTAGTAGAGCTAACGCTTGTTTTTACCAATGACAAGGTAAACTTATGGGTCGGACCAGTTTTTACGTACGACACTGTTTTCCGGCGGCGAATCCCTGTTGTTGACAGGGGGGCGCAGTTCTGAGATCACACACGTCCTACTTATGAATCTGCTACTAAAGTCCTGGCTTTGCCGGGTGGGGGTCGTCGGATCGCTTGCCTCGCTTTCGTTCATGCTGGCCGGTTGCGGCGAGAAGCCCCAGCAGGATCAGAAATCCCACGCGCGCACCGTCACCGCGGCGACTGTCGAGGCCAAGGATGTGCCGCTGTACTACGACACGCTGGGCAAGATCACCTCTCTGGAGAGCGTCAACATCGTCTCTCAGGTCAATGGGCAGATCATGGAGATCCACTTTGAGCAGGGGAGCACTGTGGAGGAGGGTGACCTGCTTTACACTATCTACCAGCCCCCCTACGAGGCGGCTGTGACCCAGGCCAAGGGGCGCTTGCAGCAGTCGATCGCGGCGCTGGAGATCGCCCGGCTCGAAGTCGAGCGCAACCGCCCGCTGGTCCCGCAGAAACTCGTGGCCGAGCAGAGCTTCGAGCAGATGGAGGCCAACGTGATCCAACTCGAAGGCCAGGTGGAGGAAAATACCGGCGCGCTCGAAGCGGCCCAGGTCAACCTCAACTACTGCACGATCACGGCTCCGGTTTCGGGGATGATCGGGATTTATCAGGTCAACCAGGGCAACGTCGTTTACGCCTCGGCCAACCAGCAGTTGACCACGATCCAGCAGATGGATCCGATTTACGTGGACTTCATCGTGCCGACCACGGTTTTCCCTCAGGTGCAGAAGTACTACGATGAGGCCGAAGGAAACCTGAAAATCCTCGTCAGCTACCTGGACGGGGAGGACGACTCCGACAACAAGCTTTCCCGTGAGGCGGACCTGACCATCCTTGGTAACCTGGTGGCGGCCAACACCGGCACCGTGAACCTCCGGGCCACGATGAAGAACGCCGATTACGCCTTCTGGCCGAACCAGCCCATCGCCGTCCGCATCATCCTGAAAACGCTCAAGGACGCCCTGGTGGTGCCGGAGGGGGCGGTCGCCTACGGTCAGCAGGGGACGTACGCCTTTGTCATCAAATCGGACAACACCGTTGAGCAGCGTACGATCAGCGTCGGGCAGCTTCAGGAGAACGGCACTATGGTCGTGAAGTCCGGCCTGAGCGCCGGCGAGCGCGTGGTGGTCGAGGGCCAGGTCTTCCTCATGCCCGGCAACGAGGTCATCGTCACCAGCGACAATCCCAAGGAAAACCGCCTGCCCAAAGCCACGACCGACAAGGTCATCGGCATTCTCAAAAAGTACAACAAGGGCTCGCCGGAACTGTTTAAGCAGATCGAGGAAACCGGGCAACTCCCGCCCGATCTGGTCGAAAATTTGAAAAAGCACGGTGCTCTCTCCGAGAAGGAGGCGGCCTTTATCGAACAGCTCGAAGGCTACGGTGACGACGGCAAGGGGCCGACTGGCCAATCCTCCGGCTCCTCCGCAACACCCAAGAAAGCCGCTGAATAACCCAGGGTTCGAGACCGTACGTCATGGCATCTATTTCCGAACCCTTCGTCAAACGCCCGGTTATGACGCTGCTGTGCGCGCTTTCGGCGCTGCTCTTCGGCGTCTGGAGCTACACGCAGCTCCCGGTCAGCGACCTTCCGGATGTTGACTACCCGGTTATTCAGGTGCAGGCCAGCTATCCGGGGGCCAGCCCCCAGATCATGGCGGCCAACGTCGCCTCCCCGCTGGAGCAGCAGTTCCTCCAGATTCAGGGGTTGGAGATCGTCACCTCGTCCAACACACAGGGCAACACCAGCCTCGTGCTCCAGTTCGCGCTGGACAAGAGCATCGACGCGGCGGCCACGGACGTGCAGTCCGCCATCAACCGCGCCCAGGGCAACCTCCCGCAGGACCTTCCCAGCCCGCCGACCTACCAGAAGACCAACCCGAACGAGCAGCCGATTTTCTACATCGGGATGGCCTCGACCACCATGACCCAGGGCGATCTCTACGACCTGGCCTTCATGCAGGTCTCGCAGCGCATTCAGATCCTGCCGGGTGTTTCCCAGGTCAACGTGTATGGATCGCCGCGGGCGGTTCGGATCGAGCTTGACCCGAAAAAGCTCTACCAGCGCGGGCTGACCTTCGATCAGATCACCTCGGCCATCCAGCAGGGCACGAACACCCTCGGCGCGGGCCAGCTCAAGGGCAACGAGCTGATGTTCACCATTCAGCCGAATGCCCAGCTTGACAAGGCCGAGCAGTACAACGACCTCATTGTCGCGGTCAAGGACGGTCGCCCGATCTACCTGCGCGACATCGGTGATGCCGTGGACGGTATCCAGTATGAGGACTTGAACATCGACTACTGGCAGGAAGGCGTGCCCGACGGCGCGGCTGTCGTCGTGCTGGCGGTACAGAAGGCAGACGGGGCCAATGCGGTCGAAGTCTCGAAGGAAGTGCGGGAACTGTACCCGGTCCTGCGTGAGATGATCCCCGACTCGGTTATCATTGAAGACATTTACGACCGCTCGAAGACGATTCAGGCCTCGGTGGATGACGTGCAGGAGACGCTCATCATCGCCTTCGTACTGGTCTGTCTGGTCATCTTTCTCTTTCTCGGACGCGCCCGCGATACGCTCATCCCCGTCGTCGCGCTGCCCATGTCCCTGCTGTTGACGTTCGTCGTCATGTACCTGCTGGGGTACACGCTGGACAACCTTTCGCTCATGGCGCTGACGCTCTCCATCGGCTTCCTCGTGGACGACGCGGTGGTGTTTTTGGAAAACATGGTCCGGCGCATGCAGGACTACGGGGAGTCGCCCATGCGGGCCACCCTCAATGGCGCGAAAGAGATCAGCTTCACCATTTTGTCGATGACGTTCTCGCTGGCGGCGGTGTTTATCCCGCTGGTGTTCATGTCCGGGCTGATGGGGCGGATTTTCCGCGAGTTCGGGGTCACCATCGTGGTCGCCGTGCTCATGTCCGGTCTGGTCTCTCTGACGCTGACGCCGCTGATGTGCGCGCGTATGCTCAAGCAGCATGATAAAAACAGCCAGACGAAGATGGAGCGTGTGGCCTACCATCTGGAAGCCTGGCTGCTCAAGCACTACGGCTCGTCGCTGGACTTTTTCCTCAAGCACCGCTGGGTGTCGGCGCTGGTCTGGTTCGCCTGCATGGGCGGGGTGGTCTGGTTCCTCATGCTGGTGCCGAAGACCTTTATCCCGGTCGGTGACAGCGGTTTCATCCAGGGGGTGTTCATCGCCAAGTCCGGAGCCTCTCCCAAGCTGATGCAGCAGTACCAGCAGAAGGTAAAGGAGGTCATCCGTAGCAACCCCTACGTGCGCAACTTCGTGACCGTGACCGGGGTGGGTCAGTTTATTCAGAGCAACTACGGGATCATGTTCATCTCGCTCATCGACACGGACAAGCGTCCGCCGATTGAGGACGTGAGCGAAATGCTCAACGGGGGCATGGCCTCGATCCCGGGAATCATCCCGGCGGTGCGTCCGCAGCCCTCGCTGGAAATCAGCACCGGCGCGACCAACACCAACCTCGGGGCCTACGCCTACACACTTTCCGGCCTGGACACGGACGCCATTTACAAGGCTGCCCAGCAGCTCCAGGGGGCCATGTACCAGAGCGGGCTTTTTGCCAGCGTCCAGAGCGACCTGTACCTGAACAACCCGCAGGTGGAAATGGCCATCCGACGCGACTTGTCCTCGGTTTACGGGGTGACGCCGACCAACTTCGCCACGGTGATGAAGGACGCCTACTCGCTCAATTACAGCTACCTGATCAAGAGTCCCTTCCTCCAGTACCAGGTGATCGTTGAGGCGGCCCCGCAGTTCCGCGCCAATCCGAACCAGCTCAGCGAGCTGTATATGACCAGCGCCCTGAACCAGAGCCAGCTCTACGTCGGCTCCTCGGAGGACTTCGTCATCGACAACAGCCTCGTGCCGCTCGACCTCGTCGCCAGCTACAGCGAGAACGTCGGCCCGCTCGCCGTTAACCACTTCAACAACTTCAGCTCGGTCACGCTTTACTACGACTTGAGGCCGGGCGTGCCCATCGGCGACGCCACGGACTTCATCAGCAAGACGGCGAGCCAGGTTGTCCCCGATGACGTGATGACGCAGTTTCAGGGGCAGGCGCTGCTCTTCCGCGAGACTGTTATCAGCATGGGTATCATGGCCATCGTGGCGGTCTTCGTCATGTACGTCATCCTCGGTATCCTTTACGAGAGCTACATCCACCCGATCACCGTGCTGACCTCTCTGCCGGTGGCCATCGTCGGCGGTCTGGGCACGCTCCTGCTGCTCGACCAGACTCTCTCCATGTACGCCGGGATCGGGATGTTCATGCTCATGGGGATCGTGAAAAAGAACGGCATCATGATGATCGACTTCGCCATCATGCGCCAGGGCGAGGGGCTCGACCGCCGCGCCGCCGTCCACGAAGCGTGTATGGAGCGTTTCCGCCCGATCATCATGACGACCGCCGCCGCGCTTCTGGGCGCGGTCCCGATTGCCCTGGGCTGGGGCGCGGACGCCGCCGCCCGCAAGCCGCTGGGTTCGTCCATCGTTGGCGGGCTGATCGTCTCGCAGTTGATTACGCTCTACATCACCCCGGCGCTTTACCTTTACTTCGACGCCTTCCAGGAGAAGGTGACTGACCGCATCCCGCTCTTCCACCGTGGCGAGCGTATCAACACCTCCGTCCCGCCCGAGCCGGATACCGAGGGACACGAAGCCGCGGGCACCCCTGACCATAAGGGGGAAGCATGAGCCGGAATGAACGGAACCCTTCCTCCCCCCAGCCTGTGATGACCATGAATCGCGCGCCTTTCCAACGCTCCGCCCTGACCGTCGGCCTGCTGGCCTTCGGGGCCGGGCTCCTGCTCACCTCCTGCGTCAACGTGGACGAGGAAGTCTCGCGCCGCCCGAGCGAACTGTGGAAGCCGCCCGCCGAGTCCCTGCCCGGCCAGAACGTCGTCGTCCCCGGTCCGCGCCCGTCCGCCGCGTCCAACCAGATCGGGGTCAAGCCGC
Source organism: Ruficoccus amylovorans (assembly GCF_014230085.1). Lineage (NCBI taxonomy): Bacteria > Pseudomonadati > Verrucomicrobiota > Opitutia > Puniceicoccales > Cerasicoccaceae > Ruficoccus > Ruficoccus amylovorans. Next base: position 109,187 of record NZ_JACHVB010000034.1, read on the forward strand.
TCGACCTGCCGACTTTGCTCGACATTTCGCTGGAGAACAACCCGGAGACCCGCGCCTCCTGGTACCAGGCCAAGGCTTCCGCCGCGGCCTACGGCCAGAGCCAGAGCGACTACTACCCGACGGTCAGCGTCAGTGGCAGTGTCGGCCGCGAGTATGCGAAGAACTACCTCGTACAGGGCACGCAAAACGCGACCACCTACGGGCCGTCGCTGACCATGAACTGGCTGCTCTTCAACTTCGGGCAGCGCTCGGCCACGGCCGACTCCGCCCGCGAATCGCTCTACGCGGCGAACTTTGCCTTTAATCAGACCTACCAGGACATCGTCCAGCAGGTTGTCACCGCCTACTACGACCTGCACGCGGCCAACTCTTCGCTGGCCGCCACGGAGGCCTCGCTCGAAAACGCCAAGGCCACCTACCAGGCCGCCAAGACCAAACTCGAAACCGGCCTTGGAAATAAGCAGGACATGCTCCGGGCCCTCGCCGATGTCAAAACGGTCGAGGCGCAGATGGAAGTCGATTACGCCAACATCGAAAGATCCCGCGCCCAACTGGCCGCCGCCCTCGGGATCAAGGTCGGCGAGTACCTCCAGATCGAGCCCCCGGCGGCTCCGCCGAGCTTTGCCGAGGTGGACGAAGGGGTCAGTGGGCTGGTCGCACTCGCGCTCCAGCAGCGTCCGGATATTCTCCAGTCCTACGCCGAGACCCGTTCGGCCGAGTACGATCTCGCCGCCGCCCAGGCCGCTCTCTGGCCGGAACTCAGCCTCCAGGCGCAGGGCTCCTATACGCATTCGATCAACCGCACGAACAACCCGATGGAGTACGCTCAGGCCGCGCTCGTGCTGGAGTGGGATATTTTCCAGGGCTTTAACAAGAAGTACAACATCGAGAAGGCTCGCTCGACCCTGCGCTCGCAGGAGCAGGCTATGCTCAACCAGAAGATCCAGGTCGTCTCGAACGTGTGGACCTACTACTTCGCCTTCCGCTCGGCCATCAAACAGGTCGATGCCAGCAAGGAAGCCGTCACCGCGCAGCAGCAGGCTTACGACGCGATTTCCATCGGCTACAACACCGGGATCAACAGCCTGCTCGACCTGCTCACCGCTCAGCAGGATCTCGACACTTCGCGCCAGGCGCTGGTCGATGCCGAGTCCCGGCTGGCCAACTCCGTCGCCAACCTCGCCAACGCCATCGGCTCACTCCCGCAGCCCGCGCAGCGGATCGAGGAGCGCTACGCCAGCGAGGAAATGTCCAAGGAGCAAAAGGAGGCGCTCGCCGTTGACGGCTTGTTCCGCGACAGCGATCCCGACCCCGAACCGCTCACTCCGCAGTGGATGGAGAAGGACGAAGACGCCAAGGACGGGTCAGGCGCGTCCCAGCCGCAGGCCGACAATGCCCAGGGTGATAAGGGAACTCAGCGGCATGATGACGGCGGCCAGCAGGGGATTCATCAGCCCAGCCAGGCAGACGACCACAGCCAGCAGATTATAGAGGACCGCGAAGCCGAAAACGTTGCGGATGGCCAGTTGCCGCCGTCGGCCGATCTCGAATAGCCGGACCAGCCCGCGCAGGCTGCGCCCGATGAGGTAAAAGTCCGCCTTCTGCTCCAGCAGGCCCTTGTCCACCACGGGTGTGCCGCGGCACGTGGCCGCGTCAAAGGCCAGCGAATCGTTGGCTCCGTCCCCGAGCATGAGCGAGCTGTCTGGCGCGTGCTGCACGATCCAGTCCGCCTTTTGCTGCGGAGTCAGCCCGCCCAGTCCGTCGGCCTCGGGGAGCCCCAGCTTGGCCATCAGAGCCGCCACCTTGGCCGGGCGGTCGCCGCTGAGCACGTGTAGTTGAAAACCATGACGGCCCAGCGCATCAATTTCCTCCTGCGCGTCGGGCCGAACCTCCTCCTCAAAGGCAAAGGCGGCGACGGGCTCGCCGTCCCGGCGCAGTTCGCAGTCGAAGGCGTTGTCGGCGGCGGGCGGGGCCGACTTGTCTGCCCGCACGGGCTGGCCGTCCCAGCCAGGCCGACCGAGTGACCAGCGCGTTTCGGCGTCCATCCAGACCATGCCGTAGCCGACATGCTCGATCACATCGTTCACCGTGCCGGGGGCGGCGGTCACGCCGAGATTTTCCCGCAGGGCGCGGCTGACCGGGTGCAGGCTGCGCTCGATCAGCCGTCCGAGGGCTACGCGGGCGTTCGGGGCGAGCGCGGTCAGCGCCTCGGGGTTGCGCAGGCGCGGTGACTCCAGGGTGAGGGTGCCGGTTTTGTCGAAAAGGATGTGGCGGACCTTCAGCAACCGGGCCCAGAGGCTCTCCTCGCGGACGAAGACCCCGACCCGCCGCAGCCGCGACACGGCCAGTTCCCCGGCCAGAGGATAGGCCACGCCGAGGGCGCAGGGGCAGGACACGACCAGCACCGAGATGAAGACCTGGAGTGCCGCCATCATGCCCGCTCCGGCGGCGACCCAGGCGGCTCCGCCGGTGACGGCGAGGATCAGCACGACGATGAGATAGACCTTGAGGATACGCTCAAGGGCGCGGTTGCGCCCCGAGGACTGAGTGATCTCTAGCAGGCGGCGCAGGAGCGAGTCCTGCCAGGTTTCCTCGGCCAGTAGTGAAATTTCGGATACGCCCGTGTAGAGCGCCCCGGCGGGGACGAGCTGGCCGGGTTTGAGCGTGCGCGGCTCGGACTCGCCGTTGATCCACTCCAGAGAGAAGGTAGCCTCGGCCTCTTCCAGCCGGGCGCAGACGGGGACGAGCCCGCCGGGGGCGGCATAAAAACGCTGACCGTGGCGGAGTTTTTCCAGCCGTTCGGGGGCGCGTTCGCCGTTGCCGGTGTCCACGTTGACGGCCTCGGGGCGGTGGTCGGCGCTGAGGAGGCGGTTGCGGTTTTTTTCCAGGGCGTACTCCTGCGTCCAGCGCCCGAGCAGCATGAGGAAAATGAAAATCGCCACGAAATCGAAGTAAAGCAGGTTGGCCGCTCCACCGAGCCACCCGGCGAGCGAGCCGAGGTAGGCCACGGTGACGCCGAGCGCGATGGGCAGGTCGATGTGGAGCACGCCCCGGCGCAGCGCCCCGACGGCCCGCCCGATGAAGTAGCTCCCCCCGGTGGCCATGCACAGGGTGGCGAAAAGCACGGTTAGCAGCTCCAGCCAGCGGGCGAGCGGGAAGTCCTCCTCCATGCCCAGGTAGCGCGGGAGGGTGAACATCATGGCGTTGAGCGCGAAAGCCCCGCAGAGGCCGAGCCGGGACGTCAGCCGGTGGCTTTCGTGGCCGCGCCGGGCGGTGGCCGGGCCGGCCAGGTAGCCGAACTGCTGAAGCTCGCGGACAAAGCCCACGGCGTCGAATTCCCCGGTCTTCCAGCTCAGGAGCATCTGCCCGCGCTGGGGGTTGACATCGATTTCGCGGGCACCGTGTTGGCGGTCGAACAGCTTGTCGATCAGCCACACGCAGCCGATGCAGGAGATGCCCTGAAGGTCGAGCACGAGACTCGGTTTTTCCGGCTGGGTGGCTTCAGCCTCGGCGATGAGCGAAGGCAGCCACTCGTAATCGCGGGGTTGGAAGGGGACGCCCTTGACCGGGTCGGACGTGCCGCGTCGGAGTTCATAATACTGCTCCAGCCCTTGCCCTTCGATCAGCCCGTGCACAAACTCGCAGCCCTTGCAGCAGTAGTGTTCGTCCTCGCGGTGAGGGCGGAACGGTGTGCCGCAGTGGGCGCATTCGCGGGTCGGAGAGACTGAGGGCGTATCGGTCACGGGTGAAAGCGGTTTTCAGGTCGATTCGTCACAAAAAGGCCGAATAATTAAATCGTTAATTGTTATTTCCTGCGTTCAGCATCCAACAATTAGCCATTTAACCATTTAAATATTGTGGCTACAGTATTTTTTGAACCGCTGCTAGTGGCAGATGAGGCCGTTAACGCCGTCGGCGCTGGCGAGCATCCGCCAACTGATGAGCACGGCGGCAGCCAGGGCGATCCCGCACTGGGTCCAGCGCAGGCCGTTGGCGGGGATTTTTCTCCCGAGCCAGAAGTAACCGCTCTGCCCGGCCCACAGCAGGGGGACGGTCCCCAGCGCGAAGCCAAAGCCCAGTTGCGCGCCCATGAGGGCGGAGCCGCTGAACAGGCACAGGGTCAAGATCAGGTAAAGTGGGCCGCAGGGGATGAACGGCGTGAACAGCCCCAGCCCGATCCCAACGAGCGGGCGCGGGAGCTTGCGCAGGCGAGTAGTCAACCGGGCATAGGTGCGGTGCCAGATTTTCGGCTTGGGGATGTAGCGGTCGAGCCGGAAGGCGAGGGTCAGCAGCAGGGCGACCATGACCCACGGAAATACTCTGGCCGCCTGTGCGGAGAAGACCTGCAGCGCCTCCGAGCCGATCAGCCCCGCCACCGCGCCGAAGAGTGAATACGCCAGCACGCGGGCACCGTGATAACCGGCGATGGCCGGGGTTAAGCCGCCTCCGGCCTTGCCCATCGGCAGGACGGCGCAGCCAATCGGCCCGCACATGCCCAGGCAGTGCGGACTTGTCAGCAGCCCGGCGACAAAGGCCGTGGCCATTCCGTCTATGACGTAGATATCCACGGTTGCTAAAGCGAACACCATCCACGCAAATCCCGCCCGGCGCAACCTTTACCGGTAAGTCACTCCCCGGCTTCGGCCTCGACGGTGGCGGCGTTTTGCTGGGGGGCGTTATCCAACTGCTCCAGGTCAACGGCGGCCGGGCCGTTTTTGACGGCAATCATGATGATGGTGGTCCAAGCGGCGATGAGAAGAATGAAGGCCAGCACGACCCAGAACCACAGTGTCTTGAAAAAACAGCGGCGGCTGGGGGAATCAACTGAAGCGGAGGCAGGTGTGCTCATGGCGGCAAGGGGAGAATGAACCGTGTCGCAGGGGGCTTATTCGGTGGCCGGGTCGGGGGCGATCAGGCGCGGGTCCGGGCCGAGGAAGTGGACTTCCTTGGTCAGCTCAAAGTTGCCGGGCTCGCCGTGGAAGTGCAGGGTGACGGTGGTTTCGCCCTTGTAGGCGGTGCGCTCCTGCATGAGCACGAGCGGGCGCTGGAGTTCCTCCATGGGAGCGAGTTCGAGGGCCTGGTCAAATCCGGCGAAGCTCATGCCGGGCGCGTCGCTCTCGATGGTGAGCGTGTAGCTCATGGGGGAGTTGCGCTTGTTGATCAGACGGATGAGGAACTGGTTACGCACGTCGTTCTGGTCCACGACGTAGGGCGAGCCGACCATGCGCACGAGGCTCACGCTGCCGGGCTTGAGGTGGCTGGCCGCAAAGGTCATCACGCCCGCCCCGAGCGCGAGCAGCGCCAGGTAGGCGAAGAGCCGGGGGCGGATGATTTTGTGGCGCTTGCCAGCGAAGCCATTGAGCGAGTCGTAGCGGATGAGCCCGGGCTCGCGTCCGAGTTTGTCCATCACCGTGTTGCAGGCGTCAATGCAGTTGGCGCAGCCGATACACTCGATCTGGAGCCCCTGGCGGATGTCGATCCCGGTCGGGCAGACCTGCACGCAGCGGTTGCACCCGATGCAGTCGCCCACGCCTTCGCGCTTGGGCGGGCCGCGGGGTTCGCCGCGCTTGTCGTCGTAGCCGATGACGAGGGTGTCGTCGTCGATGAGCGCGGACTGGAGCCGCCCGTAAGGGCAGATAAAAATGCACAACTGCTCGCGGAACCAGGTGAAGTTCAAAAAGAGCAGGATGGTCGAAACAATGATGAACAGAAAGCTGTCCCAGTGCTCCAGCGGCCCGTCGAGGATGTAGCCCCACAGTTGCGGGACGGAGACGAAATAGGCCAGGAAGATGTTCGTAATCAGCAGCGAGACGACGGCGAACAGTACGTATTTGACGCCGCGCCGGATGAGTTTGCCGGGGTCGGCCCAGGAGCGCTTGTCGAGCTTGCGTTGCTTGATGGCGTCGCCTTCGAGCAGCCGTTCGATGCGCCGGTACACGTGCTCCATGAAGACCGTTTGCGGGCAGGCCCAGCCGCACCACAGTCGTCCAAAAAGGGATGTGACCAAAAACAGCGTGAAGCCCAGCCCGGTGATAAAGAAGAAGGCCATCCACATGTCCTGAGCGGCCAGGGTGTAGCCGAAGAGGTGGAAGCGCCGGTTGGCGATGTCGAAGAAGACCGCCGGGTAGCCGTTGATGGGGACCCACGGCATCAGGATGTAAAACAGGATGAGCGCGACCCCGCTCAGCCGCCGCCAGAGGGTGAACTTACCCGAAACGTCCGCCGGGCGCAGGAAGTTACGCGAGCCATCGGAGTTGATGCTCGTGACGGATTCTCGGACTGGGGATGCTTTGGCCACGGAGTTAGTCTAAGATGAAGGACCATCCAACGGACAGGTCGTTTTAATATTAACCGCAAAGGCGCAAAGCGACAAAGGGTGAAAGTGGGTTGTCGCTACTTTTGGAGCCCGGCAAAATTGAGTTGAGTGACAGCCTCAGGCTGGTGTCAGCCTTCGCGGGTAAAGCTTTGTGCCTTTGTGTCTTCGTCGTTAGTCGGTTTTGACGACGGCTTCGCTCTCCATTTTTTCGCGGTCGCCGTGCTTGGAGAGGATGAAGGCCACGACTTCGGCGATTTTCTGCTGGCCCAGGAGGTTGCCCCAGTTGGGCATGCCCTTTTCGAGCACGCCGTCGTAAACGGTGGCGTAGATGTTGGCCGGAAGGTGGCCGTGCTTCCACTGGTTGTCCACAAGGTTTTCTCCGATGTCGCCGCTGAGGTCGGACTTGTGGCAGGCGGCGCAGTTGGCCATGAAGGTGGCTTCGCCCGAGGCGACGATGTCTGAATTGGCGGCCATTTTCCAGAACAGGTCGTTGTCGGTCACGTCGATGGAGTTGGCCAGCTTGATGCGCTCGATACGGTTCATCTGGGCCTCGACGCGTTCGCCGTCGGTGGCGGAAATGCTGCTCTGGAAGTGGTAGAACCAGTAGCCGACGGAAAACACGATGGCGGCGTAGAGCGTGAACAGCCACCAGTTGGGCAGCTTCTGGTCGTACTCCTGAATGCCGTCATAGACGTGTTCGCGCAGGGTGATCTCAGTCTTCTTTGCCATGATCGGGGGAAGTGTTTTCGTTTTCCAGGGGGAGATTGGCCAGGTGGTCGCGCTTCTTTTTCTTCATCAGGATGGCCCGGATGACGATGGCGATGAAGACGCCAAAGGTCAGGATGAACCCGATGATCGGCACGATCGTGGTCCAGGACTCATAGGTGATGCGGTGAAACATAAGCGGGGCCGTGGTTCCGTGTGGCGGTTATGCGTTCCGGGGTGGGCGGTTGTCCGTTAATGAAGCGGTGTCGGGTGAAGTTTTAGCTATCGGAGTCCTCGCCTTCGATCTCGGCCACGACGTCCACGGCCTCGACGTTGCGCTCGACCGGCTCCTGCCCCTTCATGCGGTAGGCGCCGAGCTTTTGCACGTAGGCGATGAGGGCGATGATCTTTTTGTCGGCCAGGGCGGGGGCGAGCTTGGCCGTGCGCTCGGCGATCTGCTCGTCGGTCCAGTCCGGGTTAAGGTCTTTCAAATCCTTGGCGATGATGCTGGAGGCGATTTCGTTACCCTGCACGGAAACCTGCTCGTAGATTTCGGTTTCGCCGTAGTCGAGCGGGTAGGGGACGCCGAGCTTGCGCATGGCGTTGATTTTCATCGGCAGTTCGGACTTGCTGTACTCCTGCGTGGCCAGCCACGGGTACTTGGGCATGTTGGAGCCGGGTGAGGGGTCGCGCGGGTTGAGGAAGTGCCGGTAGTGCCAGGTGTTATCGCGCAGGCCGATGCGCATGTACTGGTGCCCCTTGGAGATCGGGCCGCCCTCGCGGGCGAGGTCCGGGCCGGTGCGCTTCGAGCCCCACTGGAAGGGGTAATCGTAAATGGACTCGCCCAGGCGCGAGTAGCCGTGGTCGCGCCCGTAGCGCATGACGTCGGGCACCAGCGTGCGGATCATCTGTGAGTGGCAGTTGTAGCAGCCTTCGGCGACATAGATGTCGCGTCCCGCCAGCTCCAGCGGTGTGTACTCGATCTGGATGCGGCCTTCGAGGTTCTGGGCGCGTTCGACCACCAGCGTCGGGATGATCTGCACGGCACCGCCGATGGCGGCGGCGATAATCGTCAGGATGGTAAAGCCGAAGGTGTGCTCCAGCAGCTTGTCGTACCATTCGCTCCACTTGGCCCCGCTGACCTCGAAGTGAATGATCGCCATCAGTGTGAAGAATGTCGTGGCAAACAGCCCCACGAGCAGGAATAAGCCTTCACCGAATATCCAGCACAGCGCGCTGATGATGATCGCGCAGGTGTAGAGGACCGGGGCGTTGACGAAGCTGGAGTAGCGGCCCTTGGCGGTGCCGTGGGAGTCGTCGTGGACTTCGATCGTGCCGTTGACGGCGAGGCCGCGGCGGACGGTCATGAGGATATTGACCGCGAGCATGCCAAAGCCCGAAAGGTAGAGGAATCCGCCGATGGCGCGCAGGATGTAGGCGTTCTGCACGATACCGGAGTCGAGGACTTCGACGAAGTTCGGGTAGGCCAGCAGGGTGCCGCCTTCCGTCGTGGCGTTGTACATCAGACCCGAGCCGATGCCACCGACCCACATGGCCGCGACGTAGAGCAGGATGCCCACGAGTCCGACCCAGAAGTGCATGTTGGCCAGGGCCGGGGACCACAGGCCCGCGCAGCTCGTGCCCACGTACTTGGGGTCACTCTCAATGCCGTGGCGGTTTTTCCACAGCCGTGGGGCCAGCCAGTAAAACATACCCGCCGCCATGAAGCCGTTCCAGCCGAGGGTGCCGGCGTGGACGTGGCCGATGGTCCAGTCCGTGTAGTGGCTGAGGGAGTTGACGGCCTTGACCGCCATGAGCGGGCCTTCAAAGGTCGCCATCCCGTAGAAGGTTACCCCGGCGGCGAGGAACTTGATCACCGGGTCGGTGCGGAGACGATCCCAGGCTCCGCGCAGGGTGAGCAGACCGTTGAGCATGCCGCCCCAGCTCGGGGCCCAGAGCATGACGCTGAAGAGCATACCCAGCCCTTGCAGCCAGCCGGGCAGGGCAGTGTTGAGCAGGTGGTGCGGACCGGCCCAGATGTAGATGAAGACCAGCGACCAGAAGTGGACGACCGAAAGGCGGTAGGAGTAGATGGGGCGGTTGGCGGCCTTCGGGATGAAGTAGTACATGATCCCGAGGATCGGCGTGGTCAGGAAGAAGGCCACGGCGTTGTGCCCGTACCACCACTGCACGAGCGCGTCCTGCACCCCGCCGTAGATCGAGTAGCTGTGCAGCCAGCTCGTGGGCATGGCCAGGTTATTGACCACGTAGAGCATCGTGACGGTCACGATGGTGGCGATGTAGAACCAGATGGCCACGTACAGGCTGCGCTCGCGGCGGACGCCCAGCGTCCAGAAAAAGTTGGCCGCGAAGACGAGCCAGATCCCGGCCACGGCGATGTCGATGGGCCAGATCAGCTCGGCGTACTCCTTGCCCTGGGTGAAGCCCAGCGGCAGCGTAATGGCGGCGGCCACGATAATGAGCTGCCAGCCCCAGAAGTGCAGGTTGGACAGGAAGTCCGAGGCCAGGCGGCAACGGCACAGCCGCTGCGTGGAGTAGTAGATGCCCGCGAACATCATGTTGCCCACGAAGGCGAAGATGGCCGCGTTCGTGTGCAGCGGGCGCAGGCGTCCGAAGGTCAGGAACGAGGTGTCGAAATTCAGTTGCCAGAAACTGAGCTGGAGCGCGATCACGACCCCGGCGCCCATGCCGACGATCCCCCAGACGATGGAGGCGAGCATGAAGTAACGGACGATCCGGTCGTTGTATTCTACGGTAACGGTCTTCTCGGACATGGTATCTTGGAGGAGAAACGGGTCGGGTGTGTGGTCTTTTCAGCTTCCCGGCTCGTCCTGACGCGGGGCGGGGACGGGTTGGCCGGAGGCCGGGCGGGACTTCTCCTCCTCAAACGGAATCAGCGCGTCGCTCTCGGGAGAGGAGAAGCGGTTGCGTTTCCGGTCGCGATAAAATAAAATTATAAACACCGCAGCCAGAATCAGACTTAGTAAGAGGGTGAGGAAAAGCACCTCCATGATTAAAAATGCTAATTAGCAAAAGTAATGAATAAAATGGAGGGGACAAGGAAAAAGACCGCGAAATTTACACAGGTCTAATTGCAACGGATTCGCTCGAGTCCCGATTTTATGCGGGTTTTAACGATACCAAGTCTCAATAAGTCAAAAATCTCTGAAGGTGTTTTCGATAAGCTTTTCTAATTAAAATTCCAAGCGAGGCTAATTTATTGGCTTTTCAAGGGGGAGCCAGGCGAGCACGCGCTGGATCCACTGGTCCCAGAAGGCCCAGTTGTGCTCACCGGGGCCTTCCTCGTAGGTCACGGGCAGGCCGATTTCGTCGGCGTGGCGGAGGAAGCGCTGGTTGCCCTCGTAGAGAAAGTCCTCCGTCCCGCAGCAGGCATAGAGCGCGGGCAGGTCGGCCTTGCTTTCGCAGACCTGCCGGGCAAGGGCGAAAAGGTCGGCCCCGGTCCCGGCGATGGCGTCGGGGGCGGGGAAGTACGGAGCCAGCGCGGCGTAGGCGTTGGGCTGTTCGGTCTTGCGGGTGGTGACGAGGTCAGCCAGGTCGAGAGCGCCGGAGAGGCTGGCGGCAGCGGCGAAGTTCTGCGGGTTGCGCAGGGCATGGAGCCAGGCGCCGTAGCCGCCCATGGAGAGTCCGGCGATGAAGTTGTCCTCGCGCCGGTCCGAGAGCGGGAAAAAGTCGCGGCACAGCCGGGGCAGCTCCTCGGAGATGTACTCGAAGTACCGCGGCCCGCCGAGGGTGTCCTGATACCAGCTCAGGTGAACATTGGGCATGACCACGGCGAGGCCGAGTTCGGAGGCGTAGCGCTCGATGGAGGTGCGGCGCATCCAGATCGTGTGGTCGTCGGTGCGCCCGTGCAGCAGCCACAGGGTCGGGTGCCTGCCGTCGCCACTGCGGCCCTGCATGCCGACCTGGGCGGCGGTGCGTTGGGGCAGAAGGACATTGACGGCGCAGGACATTTCGAGCGCTTCGGAGAAAAGGTTACACTGGATAAAGGCCATTGGTCCCGGTAGTTGAGCGGAGCGGTGGCGCTCAGGCAAAACGAAAAAAGCCCTTCCGTCAGGAAGGGCTGGATAAAACCGTAAACTCGGCGCGACGTTTATTCGTCGGGCTTGGTCTTCTTGAGGCCGAGGACGCGGTCGCCTTCTTTCCACTCGCCGCGCTCGCGCAGGAGGTCAACGCGCTCGAAGCGCTTGAGCACGGAGCGTTTTTTGCGGGCGGCTGCGGAGCCTTTCATAAAGCTGGGATGCTGGGACATGACTGGTCTTTCGTTGAAAAAGAGAGGGAAGAAAACACTTCCTGACCGAAAGGCAACCGAAAAATGCCGGTGCCGGGCCGTCTTTGTGTCCGCCACCCGATCAACACAGGTAACGTAGGTGCGAGAATCCGTCCCTGATGGGTGTTTGTCAATCCGTCTTTGCGTTGTCGGGGTGGGCGACAGGCGCCATTGCTCCTGCTGCCGCGTTGCGGAGTCATCGGTGGTGGGGCATCGCAGGTCCAGGACCGCTTCTGACCCTGTTTCCACCTCCATGTTTTATGGCCGGGCTTGCCACTGGGCGGGTCGGGGTGTCAGCTTGCGCTCAATGATCCGTTGCCTGTCGCGAGTCCGCCTCTGTTTTTGTTTTACCGCCCTCCTGGGGGTGACTGTCCTGTCGCTGGTGGGCGAGGAGCATACGCTCACGGTGACGGTCCCGGCAGCGAATACGCAGGCAACGGCGACGGCCACGGTCGCCCGGCTGAATTACACGCCCGGAAAGACGCACGAACTGACGGACCGCCCGCTGGAGGATTCACTTGCGGCGCGGCAGGTTCTGGCCGCGTTCGCAGCGCTGGAGACCGACCTGGGCGGGCAGGTCGGGCTTTACTGCCGGGATACCGGCAGCGGGCGTGAGCTGACCTGGCGCGGTGACCAGCGCTTTCCTATGAACAGCACGTTCAAAGCCGTGCTGGCTGCCGCCGTGCTCGCGGAGTACGGCAGGGACGGGCAGATGGAGGAAGTGATTCCCTACGGAGCGGGGGATCTGGTGACGTATTCCCCGGTGACGCAAGAGCACGCGGGGGCGGGCATGACACGGGCCGGGCTCTGCCAGGCGGCGCTCCAGCACAGCGACAATACGGCGGCCAACCTCCTCATGCGCGACCTGGGCGGCCCGGCGGCTGTCACCGCCTATGCGCAGGGGCTGGGGGACGAAACCTTCCGGCTCGACCGCTGGGAGACCGACCTCAACGACAACGCCCCCGGTGATCCGCGCGACACGACCACGCCCCAGGCCATGGGCCGGACGCTGGAAAAACTGCTGCTGGGCGAGGCGCTTTCGGTCCAACAGCGGGAGCAACTGGTGAGCTGGATGGTGGGCAACCTGACCGGCGACGCCCGCATTCGGGCGGGGGTGCCTGCCGACTGGACCGTGGCCGACAAGACCGGCTCCGGTGACTACGGGACGGCCAACGATATCGCCGTTATCTGGCCGCCGGAGGGCGCTCCGCTGGTGTTGGCGGTTTATACCAACAAGGCTGAGGCGGGAGCCAGCGGCAGTAGCGAAGCCGTGGCGGAGGCGACGCGGATCGCCCTGGCCTTTATGCGCTGAAAATGACTTTTGCCGCCGGTTTCTGTCAACTGCCGGTGACTTCCCCGGCCCAACGCAGGTACTCGGGGGCAACGACGGGCAGCGGCATGGCTACCCACTGGAAGACCTGGTAGGGGTGGTTGCGGCGGAGGTACTCGGTGATGTCGTTTCCACGCTCCGGCGGGAACTTCACCGTGAGCCGGAACTCCGGTTGGACCTCGTCCTTGCCCTGCCAGTGGTAGTGCGACATGATTGGCCCCTCGACCTGGACGCAGGCGGCCATCTTGTTGCGGGTGAGCCCTTCGGCCAGGCGGCGGGCGTCAATGTCGTTGGAGACGGTGGTCCAGCCAATCATCAGTTGCTTCATGGGCAGGACGATAGACGGCCCCGCCGAGAAGTACACGCCCAAAACAGGGCGCGATGGCGTCTCAGGGTGGGCAGCGGCAGTGGCCCGGTCCCGGAGGCGAGATTTTGCTTGCGAAGGGCGGGAGAGAGGCTCATTTTGTACCGCTTTTCCCCAGTCAGGTACCAACAGGAGGATTAGTTTGAGAGACGAATACTTAATTGAGGCCCAGAAGGTCATCGACGACCCCAACATTCTCATCAATGTGGTGTCGCGCCGTGTGAAGCAACTCAAGTACGGGATGAAGCCGCTGGTCGAGTCCCTCGAAAAGCTCGAACCCGAAGACATCGCCCTGCGCGAAGTGATCGAGGGCAAGATCGACTTCGAGCTGTATCGCCCCGAAAGCGAGGCTTGAGGCGGGCCGCAGTGGCCTGTCGATTTGACGTGATCCTTCCCCCAGGGTGAGCCTTGGGCGAGAGGGGGCCTTTCGCATACCCGTTTGACCGAGCCATGGCAGCCAAAAAGAAAGATCAGGAGCGCTACCGCGAGATCCGCAACGCCAAGGCGGGGCGCAGCTACTTTATCGGTGAGCGCTTCGAGGCGGGCATCAAACTGACCGGCACCGAGATCAAGTCGATCCGGGGCGGCAAGGGTCAGCTCAACGACGCCTTTGTCCGCATCGACAAGGGCGACATCCCGACCCTCTACCACTCGCACATCCCCGAATACGAGTTCGGCAACCGCGAGAACCACAATCCGACTCGCCCGCGCGTCCTGCTCCTGCACAAAAAGGAGCTGCACCGGATCAAGCACGAGATGGAGGCCGGAGGGCAGGCCCTGATCCCGCTGCGCCTGTATTTCAAGGGCGGGCTGCTCAAGGTCGAGGTTGCCCTCTGCAAGGGTAAGAATCTCTTCGACAAGCGCGAGGACGTGAAAAAGAAGGACCAGATGCGCGAAGCCGAGCGAGCCATCAGCTTCCGGCAGGGCTAGCCCTGCACCCGTGATGCTTCGCATCACCGATGGCATTTCCTGTGGAAATACCATGAGAAATTTCCATTGTATCTATCTGGTCATTTTTTTCGTAAGACGATAGACCCTGTCGCATGAATGCCCACACCCATCTTTCTGGATTTCGTGAAAAACTTATTGAGCACCTTTTTATTGGCGAACTTTTGAAGTGCTCATGGAAAGAGCAAACAGGGGCCGTCGAAGTATCAAAGCCGGAAGTGGATCGAAGAGGTTACGATTTGATCGTGGAATCCGGCACAATCATTCGTCATGTTCAGCTAAAAACGACATACAAAGGAGGAAAGGCTGCCGTTCAAAAAGTGCATATTGCTCTGGCTGAAAAGCCGTCCGGATGTGTTGTTTGGATTTACTTTGATGAAGAGACGCTTGAGTTAGGCCCGTTTTTATTCTTTGGAGGTCCTGCGGGGTGCCCTCTCCCAACCCTGCAAGGGATGAAGATAGCGAAACATACCAAAGGTAACAAAGATGGTCTGAAGGCAGAACGACCTGAGATAAGAGAGGTCCCTAAGCGACAATTCAAAAGGTATGACTCCATCAGAGAAGTTTATGATTGTCTCATACGAAATGAAAATCCGCCATCCCGGCACCAGGTCAGGGATTAAGGATAGACTGATTGATTGGCAAACTCCCAGACTCCGAAACATTCGTGTTGCACATCGTCCTTTTTCAACCTGAAATCCCGCAAAACACGGGCAATGTCGGGCGCTTGTGCGCGATCACCAAAAGCCGCCTGCACCTGATTCATCCGCTCGGGTTCACCATCACGGACCGGCACCTCAAGCGCAGCGGCATGGACTATTGGCACTCGCTCGATGTGCACCACCACGCCGATTGGGCGGCCTTCCGCGCCAGCGAACACGCGCCGAAGCGGCTCTGGCTGTTTACGACCAAGGCCACGCGGCTGCACTGGGATGCGGAGTTCCGCGACGGCGACGGGCTGGTCTTCGGCAACGAGGGGCACGGCAGCCCGGAGTGGCTTCACGCGGACGTCGGTGAGGAGCAGCGCGTGACCATCCCGCAGTACGATCCGGCCCTGCGCTCGCTCAACCTGTCCACCTCGGTCGGCATCGCCGCCTACGAGGCCCTGCGCCAGACCGGCCTTCGGCCCTGAGCGGAGCGGGTGGTCTGCGCGGTGGTTAGTGGATAAACCTCGCCATTGGCGGGGAGGCGGTTTTTCTCGAAGGGGAGCGTGCGGGAGTTTTTTCCGGCGTGCCGGTTTGATAGAATTTTCCCATGCACACCAACGTCGGTTCCTATCCGTTTCATATCGCCTCGTACATGTGCGACTTTCAGGGGCGCGCGCCGTTGCCGCTGCTCGGTTCGCTGATCCTGCACGCGGCCAGCCGCCATGCGCACGAGCGGGGTTTCGGCTATGACCACATCTCGCGCGACAAGATCGCCTGGGTGCTTTCGCGGTTGGCGATCGAGTGGACGGACTACCCCGGTCGCGACGAGGCCCTGACCATCGAGACCTGGGTCGGGGAGGTGGCGCGTTTTTACACGCAGCGCTGCTTCCGCTTTGTCAACGCTGAGGGGCGTGCCATCGGGCATGCCCGCAGCGTCTGGGCCGCGCTCGACATGTGCAGTCGCCGCCCGGTCAATATCTCCGAATGGCGGCCCGACCTAGCCGCATACGCCTGCGGGGAAATCGAGTGCCCGGTCGCCCGGCCCGCGAGAATCCCCGCCGCCGAGGCGGGCGATGTGTCCCGCGAATACACGGTCGGCTACAGCGACATCGACATCAACGGCCACCTCAACAGCGTCAAATACATCGAGCACACACTGGATGTGTTCGACCTGGCGGTGTTCCGCGAGAATGTCATCCGGCGCTTCGAGATCACCTATCTGGCCGAAGGGCATTTCGGCGAAGCGCTGGCCCTTCGTCGTCAGCCTGTATCCGAAAACGAATACATCGTGGAAACCCTTCGCGGCGAGGAATCGCTCTGCCGCAGTCGGATTTCGTGGGAGCGTGTCCGGTAAGCCTGCCGGAGGTGGATGCTCACACGGAGGCACAGAGGCACAGAGGTTTTAGAGCAGTTTGAATAAAGCCGTAGCCACCACTGGAAGGCCGAATGGCTAAATGGTTAATTGTTGTTTCCTGCGTTTTGCATCCAACAATTAACAATTGGCCATTTAGCCATTCAATTATCGTGGCTACAGTATTTTTTGCAACGCCCTACGGGGGAATGTCTTGGTGAGCGGGGTGGGCTTTTTTGTGGCCGCAGGGTTGTGCGCAAAGGGCTGCTTGTTGTTGCTGATTTTACGACTTGGGGTCGAGGGCGTCGCGCAGGCCGTCGCCGAGGAAATTCAGGGAAAAGAGGGTGGCGGAAAAAAACAGGCTCGGGAAGATGAGCAGCCAGGGGTACTCCTCCATGCTCTCGGCTCCGGCGCGGATGAGGTCGCCCCAACTGGTTTGCGGGGGCTGCACGCCCAGTCCGAGGAAGCTGATGAACGCCTCCAGCAGCATGACGCCGGGCACGGTCAGGGTGGCATAGACGGTGATGACGCCGAGCAGGTTTGGCAGGAGGTGCTTGCGCATGATGCTGATGTGGTCCTGCCCGAGGCTGCGGGCGGCCTGAATGAATGCCTGCTCCTTGAGCCCGAGCACCTGCCCGCGTACGATCCGGGCCATGGTCAGCCACTCGACCGCACCGATGGCGACGAAGATCAGCCACAGGTGCCGCCCGAAGACGACCATCAGGATGATGACAAAGACCGTGAACGGCATGGAATAAATGATCTCGACGAAGCGCATCATGAGCCGGTCGGTGCGGCCCCCGGCGTAGCCGGAGACGATCCCGTAGCTCACGCCGATGACGAGCGCCACCGTGGTGGCGACGGCCCCGACCAGCAGCGAGACCCGCCCGCCGCTGAGGATGCGGGCCAGCAGGTCGCGGCCCAGCGTGTCCGTGCCCAGCCAGTGCTCCGCGCCCGGTCCGCTGGCTCCGAGGGCGAGGTTTTGCGTGTCGGGAGCGTGCGGCAGCAGCCACGGGCCGATGATACAGGCCAGCGTGACCAGTACCGTGAAGGCGAGCCCGGCCATGGCCATGCGGTTGGCGCGCAGGCGTTCCCAGGCGTCCTGCCCGAGCGAGCGGCCCGAGACGGGGGCGGCTTTTTCTCCGAAGGGCTTCACGCGAGTTTCCTCCGGGGGTTGAGCCAGACCAGCAGGATGTCCGAGATGAGATTGAAGAGAATAATCAACGCGGCGTAAAAGAGCACGCAACCGAGCACCATGAAGTAGTCGTTGTCGAGCGCGGCCTGCACGAAGAAACGGCCCAGGCCGGGGATGTTGAAAATCGTTTCGACGACAAAGGAGCCGCTGATCAGACCCGCCAGTGCCGGCCCCAGGTAGGAGACGACGGGGGAGAGGCCGTTGCGCAGGCCGTGCAGCAGGTACACGCGGGCCTCGGAGAGGCCCTTGGCGCGGGCGGTGCGCATGTAGTCCTCGCCACGGATTTCGAGCATGCTGGAGCGGGTTAGCCGTGCGATGTAGGCGGCGTAGAATAGCCCCAGCGTCAGCGCCGGGAGGATGCGGTCCTGCGGCAGATTCCAGCCCATGACGTTGACCAGGTGCAGTTTTAGGCCGAAGACGAGGATGAGCATCGGCCCGAGCACAAAGGTAGGCAGGCAAATGCCGAGCATGGCCAGGCTCATCGGGAGGGTGTCGGTGGCGGTGCGGGGTCGCCAGGCTGCCAGCACGCCGGAGCCGATCCCGAGCACCAGCGCGATACCCATTGCGAGTGCCCCCAGTTCGAAGGAGACGGGCAGCTTGCGGGCTATAATTTCGTTCACCGTCCAGCCCTGATATTTAAAGGTCGTGCCGAGGTCGCCGCGCAGGAGGTTGCCGAGGTAGCGGGCGTACTGGACGGGCAGGGGCTTGTCCAGGCCGTAGTAGGATTCAAGCTGCTGGCGGGTGACTTCGGGGAGTTCTTTCTCGCCGTCAAAGGGGCCGCCCGGCACCAGCCGCACCATGAAGAACGTGGCCGTCACGATGAGGAAAAGCACGAGGAGGGCCTCGATAAAACGCCTGAGGACGAAGGTCAGCATCTAGGCGTGGAGGAGTTTGAGAGTTTGAAAGTTTGAAAGTTTGAAAGTGTTCATTGGGGGGAAAGGGAGGGGTCGAGCCAGACGTATTTGAAGGGATGCAGGTCGAGCAGGTTTGGGTACCAGCCCTGGACTTCGGGGCGCTTGAGGTAGATACGGTTGTAGAAATAAAGCGGCAGGAAAGGCATCTCGCGCATGAAGACGGCTTCGGCCTCACGGAGAACCTCCAACCGCTCGGTGGCGTCGGCGGTCATCTCGGACCGCTTGATGAGCGCGTCAAACTCCGGGCTGGACCAGCCGGAGTGGTTGAGCCCGGAGTCGCTGGTCCACATGGTCAGAAAGGTGCTGGCGTCGAAAAAGTCCCCGAACCAGCCGGCGCGGGCCATGTCGTAGTCGCCCTTTTTGCGCCGGTCGAGATAGACGGGCCAGGACTGGTTGACCAGCTCGACTTCGACGCCGAGGTTTTTCTGCCACATCTTTTGCAGGGCCTCGGCGATGGGGCGGTGCAGCTCGGAGGTGTTGTAAAGCAACTCCACGGCGGGGAAGCCCTTACCGTCCGGGTAACCGGCCTCGGCCAGCAGGGCGCGGGCGCGCTCCACGTCGTAGCGGATCGGGCTGGGGGGCGAGTGGTACGGTTCCATGTTCGGCGGGACGATGCCCAGGGCGATGGTCTCCTGACCGCGGGTGACGGTATCGACGAGCGCCTGCCGGTCGATGGCGTCGTTAAAGGCTTCGCGCACGCGGGCGTCGTCGAAGGGCGGGCGGGCGGTGTTGAGCAGATAATAATAGGTGCCCAGCCAAGGGTCCATGTGCAGGTCGGGCGAGCCGCTGAGCCGGTAGGCGTCGCGCTTGCTCAGCGGGACCGAGTCGGTCACATGGATCTGGCCCGAGCGGAAGGCCCGCTCCTCGGTGTTCTGGTTGGTGATGGGCAGGAAGGCGATGCCGTTGAGCCGCACCGTGTCCGCGTCCCAGTAGTGCGGGTTGCGCTCGACGAGGATGCGCTCGTTCAGGTTCCAGTCCACGAGCTGGAAGGGGCCGTTGGAAACGAGGTTGCCGGGCTTGGTCCAGCGGGTGTGCCGGTCGGTCATTTTGCCGAACTTCAGGATAGTGGCCGGGTGGACGGGGAAGTAGGCGTTGTGGCTGACAATGATCGGCAGGTGCGGGGTCGGCCCCTCGGTCTCAAGCTGCAGCGTGTGCGCGTCCAGCGCCTTGACCCCGACCTGGGAAAAATCCGTGATCTCTCCGGCGTTGAAGGCGCGGGCGTTTTTGAGGGGAAAGAGCAGCATGGCGTACTCGGCGGCGAAGGCCGGGCTGAGGATGCGCTCGTAGGAAAAGACAAAGTCCTCGGCGGTGACAGGGTCGCCGTTGGACCAGCGGGCCTCGGGGCGGAGCTTGAAGGTGTAGGTGGTGTGGTCGGTGTTATGCGTCCAGCTCTCGGCCACGCCGGGCTCGGGGGCGGAGGTGCGCGGGTTGGGCGTGGTCAGCCCCTCGAAGAGCGCGGTCTGGATGATGAACTCCGGCAGCCCGGTGGTAATCTGGGGGTCGAGGTCCTTGGGGTCGGCCCCGTTGCCGAGCAGGAGGATGCCTTCGGCGTTCGCCTTCTCGACCGGGGTGCGGGGACGCCCGCAGCCACCGAGCAGCATGAGAATAACCAGGATGGGAACGAGAAAGCGCATCAATGGCCGGAGATCAAAACGTGCAAGAGCGCCGGGGTCAATGCGCGTGCCGTCTTAAATCCAGGGTAAAGCGCATTTCCGGAAAGGTACGGGCGGGGGAGACGGCGGCGGTCTCATTAGTCACGGGGACCTTGCGCCAGCGCTCGGCGGAGCGGGCGCGGGCCTCGTCGAGGTCGCTGGGGCGTCCGTCGTAAATGGGGGCATGTGGGTTCCAGTAGTAGTACCAGGCGGAGGCTTTGACCCGGCGGGATTTTTTCTCGATCCACTGGAAAAGCAGCGGGGCCTGGATCGGCACATGCGGGTGCAGCGCGGGCCAGCCGCTGGCGCACTTGTAGCGCAGGCCGCAGACGGGTTTGCCCCCGACGCTCTGCCAGGGGATTTCCACCCCGTTACACAGCAGGGTATGGGTCTGGAGCGGGGCCTTGGCGCTGAGAGAAAGCTCCAGCCGGTCGGTCGAATTGTCCACCATGCGCACGGTGGGGCCGCCAAGATTTTCCTCGGCCATGAGGGGCCAGGCTTCGAGCGCCTGGCGCACGGTCAGAGTTTCGCCGCCGGGCAGGTCCAGTTCGCCGCGCAGCGGGAAGCGGAACTCGGCCAGCGGGCGTAGCCACTCGCGCTTGAAATCAAAGCCGTGCGCCTTGAGGTCGCGGCAGATTTTACCTAAATCATCCCAGATGACGGCGGGCAGGAAGTACTTGTCGTGCAGTTCGGGGCCAAAGCGCCGCATCGGCTCGGTGAAGGGCTCCGCCGCCAGCCGGGCAATGACCGTGCGGATAAAAAGCCCGGCCAGACCGAGCATTTCCGCCGTTGGGAAGACCTCGAAGGCGCGCAGTTCAATGATGCCAGTCTTGCCATTGGGGGCGGCATAGTTGTGGAACTTGTCCACGCAGATTTCGGCGCGGTGGGTGTTGCCGCTGGAGTCGGTCAGGAGGTTGCGCAGCAGGCGGTCGATCTGCTCCGGGTCGGGTCGGGAATTTTCCAGTGCCTCGCAGGCCAGCTCCAGCTCGTAGGCGGCGTGGGTGCCGCTCTCGTCGATGCGCGGGGCCTGGCAGCCGGTGCCGACGTACTGGCCGGTAAAGAAGTAGCCCAGCGCGGGGTGGTGCTGCCAGTAGCGCAGGATGGAGGCCAGCAGCGCCGGGTCGCGGTGGAAGGGGTTGCGGGCCTCGTCGGGGCCGCCGAAGCACAGGTGCGAGCCGCCGCCAGTGGCCTGGACGGAGCCGTTGAGGTGGAGTTTGATCGCCCGCAGACCGGTAGATTCGGCGGTGGCGTACATTTGGTCGAGGCAGCGCCGGTAGGTGACCCAGTCGGGGCAGGGCGGGAGGTTGGCTTCCAGCACGCCGGGGTCGGCCGCGAGCGAGAACTTCTCCACCGTGGGGCCACAGTCAAAGGGAGCGTAACCGCAGAAGACCATTTCCCGCAGGTCGTGCTTCCGGGCCAGGGTGAAGATGAAGGCGACCAGTTCGCGGAAATGTGTCCACTCCAGCGGCGGGATGAAGACCTCCAGCGCGCCGTGGCGGACTTCGACGGTGAGCGCGCGCTTGAGTCGGTCGTCGTCCAACTGGTAAAGGGGCAGGCGCAGGCCGGCGGGGCTGTCGCCGGGGAACAGGCGCAGGGGCTGGCGGGCAGAGAAGGGCCACGGGTCGGAAATCCACTTGCCTTCCGCGTAATCGAGCGGGAGCACCCAGGCGGCGGTTTTGCGCTCGCCCTGCTCGACCGCGGGGAAGTCGCAGCCATCGAGGTCGAGATCAGCGGTCAGGCTTTTAATGAGTTTGCGGGCGCAGTCGGGGTCGTTGTGGCCGGGCTTGTCGTCGAGCATGAGACGCTCGGGCTCGGGCCAGAGCGCGGCCCCGGTGCTGGGGTGGAGGGTGAGCATGTTCCAGCGTGGGAGCGGCTCACCGGGGTAGTGCTTGCCAAAGACCTGCATGGCGAGCCCGCCGGGGTAGGCGATCTTCAGCAACTCGCGGGTGAAGCGCCGGGCGTAGCCGAGTTTCTCCTCGCCCATGGCGGCGTTGTTCCACTCGGGGGCGTCGGGCCGGAGCGGGACAAAGGTTGGCTCGCCGCCCATCGTCAGGTGGATGTCGCGTTTGGCGAAAAAGGCTTCGACGGTGGCGGCGAGGGATTCCGGCGTGGATTTCATGGCAGTTCGCGGATGTTGAGTTCGACCTCCATGTGCGAGCTGACGGGCTCGTCATGGTAGTAGCGGCCCTGGACGGGGTTGACCCACGCCGGGTCGCTGGAGACGGCGGTGGGGATGAAAAAGTGGTTGGTGAGGATGCCGTTGGTCGGGTCGAAGCCCTTCCAGCCCGCGCCGGGGAGGTACACCTCCACCCAGGCGTGCATGGAGCCGTGGGCGCGGTTAAAGCTGTGCTCTCCGCCCTGGGCGGGCGGATCGTAGAGGTAGCCGCTGACGAAGCGCGCGGCCAGCCCGAGCTGGCGGCAGAGCGCTATCATGAGCACGGCCATGTCGCG
Source organism: Ruficoccus amylovorans (assembly GCF_014230085.1). Taxonomy (NCBI): domain Bacteria; kingdom Pseudomonadati; phylum Verrucomicrobiota; class Opitutia; order Puniceicoccales; family Cerasicoccaceae; genus Ruficoccus; species Ruficoccus amylovorans. The sequence goes on from NZ_JACHVB010000034.1 coordinate 131,369, forward strand.
GCAGGAGCCGGAGCGTTTTTCCAGCGTTTCGTCGGGGGTCTGGATGCCCATCTCGTCTCGCCGCTGATAGGTGATGTCGTTAAAGATGGCGGCGTTGATCTCGGAGAGGAAGGAGACGATGTTGTCGGAGCGCAGGGGGTTTTTGACCGCGTGATAGAACCAGTCCAGCACGCGGTTCGCGCCGGGGCTGACGCCTTCGCTCAGGTACGCGCCGAGGGCTTTTTCCTCGTGCGGGTGGTAGCGCATCGGGTAGGCCATGGCATGCGGATCGAGGATGAAATCGAAAGGGTTCTCCACTCGCAGACGCACCTGGATCAGCGCCGTGAACTCCAGCCGCTCGGAGATGCTGATCCCGAAGTCCGTCCGCAGCACGACGTTTTCAAAGCAGTCCCGCACCCAGCGGGTGGTGGATGCCGGGTAGGTTTCCAGCGAAAAATCCTGCGCGCGCACGACCTGGTTCTCCCGCGGGTAAAGAAAGAGCTGGTGGGCGCTGAAGCTCACCGGCCGGTCGTAGCGGTAGCGGGTGGTGTGGGCGATTTCGACCTGGATCATGAGAAGGGGAAATGGTTAAATGGCTAATTGTTAATTGTTGGTCTTGAGAAGCAGGACAATGGATGTTTTCTGAACAATGAGTCGTTTAACCATTCTCTCGCCTCTCAGCCCTTGGCTTCGGCCAGTTTCTTCGGGCGTCGCCGCTTCAGGGTGACAATGACCTGGAGCCGCTGGTCCTGCGCGCCCTTGTAAGCGCCGCGCATGGGGGCCACGTCGTTGTAGTCGCGCCCGCAGGCCACGCGCACGTGGCGCAGACCGGCGGCCTGATTGTTGGTCGGGTCCAGCCCGTACCAGTGTCCGCCGGGGAGGTAAACCTCGACCCAGGCGTGGCTGGCGGCGGCTCCGGTCATCTCCGCGCCGGGCTGGGTCGGGTCGTAGGGCTCGATGTAGCCGCTGACGTAGCGGGCCGGGATGCCCTGCATGCGCAGGATGGCCAGCATGAGATGCGCGAAGTCCTGGCAAACGCCCTGCCGGGTCTCCAGCACGGTGGGCAGCGGGGTGCCGATGTCGGTGCTGCCGGGCGAGTAGGCGAAGTTCTCGTAAATCCAGGTGTTGAGCCCGTGGACGGCCTCGCCGATGCTCTCGGCATCGCGGAAGTTCGGGCGGTCCACCTTGTCCTTGATTCGGTAAAAGGACACCAGCTCGGTGTTCTGGATAAAGTCGAAAATCCCGATGGGCTGGCTGGCCAGGATCTGGCGGGCGTCGCCGATAGGAGTCTCCAGCACGCGGGAAAGGTCCGGGCCCTCGCGGGTCTCGACTTCGCCCACGGCATTGACGGACAGTTCGTTGTGGCGGAAGGGGATGGAGAAATATTCGACCTTGTTGCCGAAGTAGTCCGTGTAGTGATCGACCGGCACGTTCGGGGTAATCTCCAGCTTGTGGCTGAGGATTTTCTGGGTCGGCCCGTTCTGGGGCCACACGCGCAGCTCGGCGTAAGACTCCGAGGCCGGAGTCTTGTAGCGGTAGCGGGTGGTGTGGGTGACTTTGAATCTCATTCGTCTTCGGCGGGCCAGCTGAGCGGCAGTTGGCGCTCGGGATAAAACTCGGTCTGGTGGCTGAAAAAAGTGTCTTCGAACTGCTCGTGTAGCAATTCCAGTTCCCGTGTGAGCGATTCGAGAATAAATTTCATCTCCGGGCGCGGGGCAGCGGTTTCTTCCGGGCTGCCGTGGTCCAGCTCGTTGACCGAGGAGGGCATGAGCCGGTTAAGCGGCAGGTTTTCGACCTTGGCAATAATCTTGTCCACCGATTCGTCGAGCGTGCGGGGGGCGTTGCCGGGGCCGGAGATGGAGAGCGTGCTGATGGCGTAACGCAGTTGGCGCAGGCAATGGCTGACGGAACTCGGGTTGCAGGCGTTTTGCAGCAACAGGTTGACCACACGCTCCAGGTAGGCGCGGGAGCGGAACTCGCGCCGGTAGGCGTCGAGGGAGGTGAGCAGGCGCAGCAGGGAGGTGAGGTCGGCCTCGTCGGCGTTGCCCTCCTCGCGATTGGACTGGACCCAGGCCAGGACTTCGCGCAGGACGGTCGCCGTGCCCTGTGCCCGCTCGACGAATGAGCCGATACGGAAAAACTGCCACGAGTCGTCGTGGAGCATGGTGCGGTCGGCGGTCCCGGCGAGCCGGGCCGCGTCGTCCACGATGCGCTGGCAAATCTCGCGCAGACGGGTGCGGGAGGGGTTGGGCTTTTGGGCGGCCTCTTGCAGGAACCAGTAAAATTCGCTCAAGACCTGCCAGACTTCCGGGCTGATAGAGTCGCGGATGTGCTGCGCACCGAGGTAGGCGGCGGTGGCGCTGGAAAGGATGGACGAGGGCTCGTCGGCCTTGAGCACGAGTGCCCGGGTCAGGGCGAGGGTATCCTTGGGGGGCGACTTGCGGCGCGACCACTGGCTCTGGCCGTTGGCGGCGGCCACGGCTTTCCACAGTGGCCAGTAGCTGCGCTGCGCGCCGCGCCCGAGCTGGTCCCAGCGGAGGGTTTCGAGGATGTTGATCTGGCGGGCGGTGTTCTGCATCCGCTCCAGGTAGCGGCCCGTCCAGTAAAGGCCCTCGGCCAGGCGGGAGCTGATGGAGTACTCGTCGGGATTGAGCGTGACCGTGCCGGGAGTGGACGCGTACTCGAAGGGCTGGGCCGGAACCCAGGTGTCCTTCATGCCCTCGGACATGATGGTGAGCGGGTTGTCGCGGTGGAGGCCCCAGCTCTGGCGGGTCAGCCCGCCGGGCAGGACGGCTGGTCTTTCGCCGAGCTGGAAAAACACCCGCAGGTACACGCTGTGCGACTTGAAGCCCTCGTTTTCGTAACAGGGAAGCTGCGAGGGATGCAGGTAGGGCTGGGCGACGAAGAGGTGCGGCCAGCGGCGGGCCAGGCGCAACAGGTGGTTACGTTTTTCAGGAAGCTTTCTCCCTCCCAGATAACGGTATAGGGTATAGCTGTCCTGAATCGGCTTGAGGACCATTTCGTCCTTGTTCGAGACGATGTAGTCGAACTGGTCCCGGTCGGCGCAGTTGTAGGTGGGGACGGATTCGAGGATGGCGTGCTCTTGCAGGTAAAAGCCGATCAGTTGCCGCGAATACCGCAGCAGGGCGCGGTTGTCGGCCACGCCGCAACCCAGGGCGTTGACGAAGCGCACGGTGCCGTTGCGCACGCAGTTGACGATCCCCGGGATGCCCGGCAGGCCGCTTTCGGCGAAGGCGATGGGGTCGATGGCGGCGCTGGCCAGCCGCCGGTAAATCACGTCCACCTGCTCCAGCCCGCGAATGGTCTTCAGGAAAACCCGGCCCTCGCGGATAAGCAGGTCCGCCGGGCGCACCATGGCGATCCCGAGTTGGCGGGCCAGGAAGCTCTCGTCAAAGTACGCCTGGTTGGTTTCGCCGCGGGTGAGCAGGACGATGTGCGGGTTGGACTGGCCGGAGGCGGCACGGAGGTTTTCGGAAAACTGCGTGATGAACGGCGCGACCGGGCTGATGTCCATCGACTGGAACAACTCTGGAAAGGCCTGCGCGAGCATGCGCCGATTCTGCATGACGAAGGACAGTCCGAAAGCTGTCGCCATATGGTTCTCCAGCACGCGCCAGTAGCCGTCCTCGCCTCGGACGAGGTCGAAGGCCCCGATATGGCAATACTGCCCGCCGGGTACATCGACCGTGGTCAGCGGGCGCTGAAAGGCCGGGTCGCCCAGCGCGATGCCGTACGGGAGGATGCGCTGGCGCAGGATTTCCTGCCCGTTGTGCATGTCCCGGATAAACGCGTTGAAGGCGCGGGCGCGTTGGAGGATGCCCTCGCGCAGCAGTTCCCACTCGTCGCGGGGGATGATCCGCGGGAGCACATCTAGCCTCCAGTCGGCTTCGCGGGGCTTGCCCTCCTCGACCACACCGAAGTGGATGCCCACGTCGCGAGCCGAACGCTCCAGCCGCTCCTGGCGCTCACGCACATCGGCGGGGCTGAGGGACTCGAAGACCTCCATCACGGGCGCGTAGTGCGAAGCCTCGCCATGCGCGGGATGGGTGAGTTCATCGCGTGTGCTGTTGGCGGCCTTGAAGTGTGCGTACTTGCGTTGCTTGCGGGCGGCGGTCATACGTCCGGACAGGAGAATGAGCGCTCTATTCTCCGCTGCCGGGTGGCTTATTCAACCAAGAACTCTACTTTTTTCAGCGTCTCTAGAATCGCGGGACGGCGGCGAGGAGTTTTTTCGTGTAGTCGGACTGCGGGTTGGCGTAAATCTCGTCCGCCGGGGCCTGTTCGACGATTTTGCCGCCGGTCATGACGAGCACGTCGTCGCTGATGTGCTCAACCACGGCCAGGTCGTGCGCGATGAAAAGGTAGGTTAACCCCAGCTCTTCCTGAAGGTCCTGGAGCAGGTTGATGATCTGGGCCTGGATAGACACGTCGAGCGCGCTGACCGGCTCGTCGCAGATGATGAACTCCGGCTCCACGGCGAGGGCACGGGCGATGCCGATGCGCTGGCGCTGCCCGCCGGAAAACTCGTGCGGGTAGCGGTCCATCTGCTCGGCGGTCAGCCCGACGCGCTCCAGCAGTTGGGCCACACGGGCGCGGCGGTCGTTCTTCGTCATGCGCGGGAAGTGGATTTCCAGCGGCTCGGCCACGATCTGGAAAATCGTCATGCGCGGGTTGAGCGAGTTAAACGGGTCTTGAAAGACCATCTGCATGCGCTTGCGCACGGGAAAAAACTCGCTCTCGGACAGCCCGGTCAACTCGGTCCCGTCAAAGCGGATCGATCCCGCCGTGACCGGCGCAAGCCGGATGAGCGAGCGCCCGATAGTGGTCTTGCCGCTGCCGGATTCGCCGACCAGCCCGGTGGTCTTGCCCCGGCGGCAGGTGAACGACACCCCGTCCACCGCCCGCACATGGTCGGTTACGCGGCGCATCAACCCGCTGTACACCGGGTAGTGGACTTTGAGGTCGGTCACTTCTAACAAAGGAGCTGTCACGGGGGGAAGTTTGAGAGTTTGAAGGTTTGAGAGTTAGGTGGGGAGCGTCTGCGTTGAGTATGAATGAGCTTCGTGCTCTTCGTGTCTTCTTCGTGTCCTTCGTGACCCATTTAAAAAAACTAACTCCCCAGTGTGGCGTAGTCGATGGTGGTGAGGCGCTTCTCGTGGGCACCGAGGCGGGGGATGCAGGCGATGAGGGCCTTGGTGTAGGGGTGTTGCGGATTGCGCAAAACCTCTTCGGTCGGCCCGGCCTCGACAATCTCGCCCCGGAACATGACCACGACCCGGTCGGCGAAGCCGGAGACGATCCCGAAGTTGTGCGTGATGAGGATGATCGACATGGTGCGGCGCTGGCGCAGGTCGGCCAGCAGGTCCATGATCTGTTTCTGGATGGTCACGTCGAGCGCGGTGGTGGGCTCGTCGGCCACGAGGATGCGCGGCTCGCAGGCCAGCGCCATCGCGATCATGACGCGCTGCTGCATGCCGCCGGAAAGCTCGTGCGGGTAGGCGCGGTGGCGCTTCTCGGGATCGCGGATGCCGACCGAGCGCAGCGCTTCGATCACGCGCCCGGTCACGTCTTTCTCTTGCGGGAAGTGCAGCCGGATCGCCTCGGCGATCTGGTTGCCGATGGTAAAAACCGGGTTGAGCGAAGTCGAGGCGTCCTGAAAAATGTACGCGATGTCCCGGCCCCGGATGCCGCGCAGTTCGCGCGGGCTCATCGCCATCACGTCGCGGCCGTCGTAGAGGATTTTTCCCGACACCCGGCAGCCCGGCGGCGGCGGCAAGAGCCGGGTCAGCGAGAGCGCGGTGACGGATTTGCCACTGCCGGACTCCCCGACCACGGCCAGCGTCTCACCCTCCTGAAGCGCGAACCCGATCCCCTTGACCGCCTCCAGCGTGCGCTCGCGGTTGTGGAAGGAGATCTTCAGGTCTTCGATTTTCAGGAGGTCCATAAGGCTTTTTTTAAATTCGTAGATTTAGGGATTCGTAAATTCGTAGATTAAAATGGTGGAGGGATGAAAAGAGGAGCGGGGCAGAATTCGGCCATGCTGTTACTGCCTTTTTTAATTTATGAATCTATGAATTTATAAATTTACGAATCCCCCAGCTACTGCTGGGACCGCGTGCGCGGATCAACAATATCCCGCAGGGTATCGCCGATGAGGTTGAAGGCAATCACGGTTATGAAGATAGCTGCGCCCGGCGTGAGCAGCCACCAGAAGTTGAGGAAGAAGACTTTCATGTCCTGCTGGGACTGCTGGAGCATCAGCCCCCACGAGGCGGAGGGCTCCTGAATGCCCAGCCCGAGAAAGCTCAAGGCGGCCTCGCCCAGAATGTAGCCGGGGATGGAGAGTGTGGCGGCGACCAGCAGGTAGCTGGCGAGGTTGGGCAGAAGGTGTTTTAAGAGGATTTTCCCGGTTCCCTGGCCCATGCTCTCGGCGGCGAGGATGAATTGCCGCGAGCGGATGGACAGGCTCATCCCGCGCAGGACACGGGCGGTCCCGGCCCAGCCCACGAGCGAGAGGATGATAATGATGACCACAAACATCTGCCCGGACTCGAAGTGCGGGGCCAGCGCCGAACGCAGCGCCAGCAGCAGGTAGAGGCCGGGGATGGCCATGAGAAACTCCACCAGCCGCATGGCCAGAAAGTCGAAGCGCCCGCCAAAGTACCCGGCCAGTCCGCCCACGAGGAAGCCGACTGTCATGGTAATCCCGATACCGATCAGGCCGATGGTGAGCGAAATTTGCGAGCCGAAGAGCAAGCGCGAATAAATGTCGCGGCCGGTCGAGTCGCTGCCCAGCAGAAAGACCGGGTACGCCGCCGGGTCGATCTCGTGGCCGAGCTTTTGCTCCAGTGCCGCGTAGTCGGGCAGCAGCAGGTGGCGGTTGGTTTTGATGAACCCGAACAACTCGTACTCGAAGCCCTTGCCGAAGATTTTCAGGGGGATGCTTTCCCCCGCGACCGGTTCGTACTTGGCGGCGGTGGGGTCGATGTTCTCGTAAATCCTGATCGCCGGGCCGCCGTCCCAGGTCAGGGCGGTGGGCGGGTGAAAGGTCTGGCCGAGGTTGAGGTCGGACACGCGGTGCGTGGCCAGAAACGGCGCGAAGGCCGCCCCGAAGTACAACGCGCCCAGCACGCAGGCGGCGGCCAGCCCGACCGGGCGGCGCACCAGTTGCCGGGCGATGGTGACGAAGGTCGGCCAGGCTACTTTTATAATAAAGGCGGCGACCAGCAACAGGACGGTCAGTCCGGCCCACTTGACCCACGCGATGAGCGCCTGCATGGCCCCGGTGTCACCCCAGGGGATGTAGGAAATCCCGGCCAGGATGGCCACAACCACGGCGACGAGGGCGGCGGCGGGCTTCCACTGGCCCTTGCGGGCGATGCCGCCGGTGCCGGACTCCAGCCGGATGCGCGGGTCGCTCCAGGCCAGCAGCAGGTCGGCCACGAGGTTGCCCAGCATGAGCATGGTGCAGCCCATCATGACCGCCGCCAGCACCACGGCGTGGTCCTTGCGGGTAAAGGCTTCAAACACCAGCAGCCCCAGGCCGGGGTAGTTCATGACCTTTTCCACCAGCACCGCGCCGCTGAGCAGACCCGCCAGCGCGAAGCCGAGCGAGGTCAGCAGCGGGTTGATGGCGTTGCGCAGGACGTGCCGGAACATGATAGCCCGCTCGGACACGCCCTTGGCCCGCGCCGTCGTGACAAAGTCCGACTGCATGTAGTCGAGGAAGTTGGCGCGCATGATGCGCATCATCCCGGCGATGCTTCCGACCCCGAGCACGAAGGTCGGCAGGATCAGGTGGTGGGCGTAGTCGGCCCAGCGGGCGGGCAGCGGCATGAAGCTGCTGGCCAGTGAGGACAGCCCCCCGGTCGGGAAAAGCCCGGACTTGGCCGCGAAGAAGACCATCAGGATGGCGAGGAAAAACTCGGGGATCGACAGCGCCGCGTAGGCGAAGATCGAGCTGAGCCGGTCAAAGAGCCGGTTGCGCCGGATCGCCGCCAGCACGCCCATTGGCACGGCCACCACCCAGGCGAAAGCCAGCGCGCAGAGCGAGAGCGCGAAGGTGGCGGGCAGGCGTTGGGCGATGAGGTCCGCCACCGGGATGTTGTAGGCCCAGGACTGGCCGAGGCTCGGCTTGCCCCAGCGCAGGTCAAGGATGGTGTAGGTCCGCGTGACCACTCGCTCCTGCCAACGGTAGGCGACGAGCCGCTGCGGGCCGTTGTCGCCCGTGCGGTGGAGCAGGGTGGGCAGGGGGGCGCTCTCGAAGGGCGAGCGCAGCGCCTCCGCCGTGCGTGTGAGCCGTTTCGCCAGCGGGGTGATCTTTTCCGGCGGCACCGGGGCGAAGACCGTTTCCCGCACGGTCTTGCTCTCGTGGCCGAGGAATTTCAGGGGCGAGAGGTTATTTAACCAAAACGCGTACTGCACGTACCAGGCGGTCGGCTCGCCTTTGGCATCGACCAGCCCGTAGTCGCGCTCCATCTGGGCGATCAGTTCGGCGGAAATATCGGGCCGGGCACGGGCTTCGCTGAGGAAGTCGCCGGGGGCGAGGCTCATCAGGTAAAAGACCAGCGCGCTGACCCCGAAGAGCACCGGGATGACGGACAGGAGGCGGCGGATGATGAAGCTGATCATTCGTCGATGGCCTCCTCGGTCCACAGTTCGTCGAGGTTCCAGACCAGGCTGCCGGAGGGCGGCACGACGACGTTGTTCCACTTGTTCTTGATCCCGCTGTAGCTGTACGGCGTGACCAGGTAGAGCAGCGGGACTTCTTCGGCCAGGATGGCCTGGATTTCCCCGAAAATCTTCACCCGCTCGGCTTCGTCAAAGGTCCGCTCCTGCGCGGTGACCAACTCGTCAATGCGGGCCTCCCAGTCGGTAGCCGGGGTTTCCTGCTCGGCGTTCCAGATGTGGTAAATGCCGTCGCTGGCGAAGAGGGCCTTGCTGCCCGAGGGGTCGGAGGCCCCGGCGCTGGAGCCCCAGCCGATGGCGCTCATCTCGTAGTCGTAGGTGTTGTCGATCTTCTGGATAACCACGGCGAAGTCCACGTAGTTGATGCGCAGGGCGATGCCGATGCCGGCGAGGTTTTCCTTCAGGGTGGTGGCCATTTCCGACATGCGGGGGCTGCTGTCGTAGAGCAGCAGCTCGATCTCGACCCGGTGTCCGCCGGGGCCGAAAAGCTCGCCCGCTTCGTTCCAATCAAAACCCGCCTCGCGCAGGAGTTCGCGGGCCTTGTCCGGGTTGTAACGGTACTTGGGGACATCGGGGTTGTGCCACTTGGGGTTGCCCTGCGAGATGATCGAGTCCAGCGGCGCGGCTCGCCCGAAGTACACGCCCCTGGCGATGCCTTCGCGGTTGTAGGCGTACATGATGGCCTGCCGGAAGCGTTTGTCCTGAAACCACGCCATCTTGTACGGGGGGACGTAGGGCACGCCGTTTTTGTCCGTGCCGGGTTTCAAGTTGAACCAGAAAAAGCTGACTTGCGGCGTGGGGCCGCGCTCGTAGAGCGTGAAGTCGTGGGCCTGCTCGCCCTTGCGGACCCAGGCCTCGTCGGAGGCGGAAATCGCGGCGGCGTCAATCTGCCCGGTGGCGAAGAGCACGACGTCGGCGTTCTGGTCCTTCATGTACTTGACCACGAGAAAGTCGATGTAGGGCAGACGCTGGCCCTCGCGGTCGGCCCGCCAGTAGTGCGGGTTGGGCTCGTAGACGATGCGCTCGCCGGGGTGGTAGGAGAAGACCTTGAACGGCCCCAGCCCGACCAGTTCCTCCGGGTGCTCGATGGCGGTCTGGGTGGACCACTGCTCCAGCAGGGTGCCGTCCTTGAAGGCGGCGTAGAGCTTGTGCTTGGGGATGATGGGGGCGAAGCCGATGTCGTTGAGAAAGGGCGAATACAACTGCGGGGTGTAGAATTCGACCGTGTACTGGTCGATCTTGCGGTAGCGGATGCGCTCGCCGCCGATGGTGTATTGGCCGATGTAGCGGTTGGGGAAGCGGGGGCGCATCTGGCCGGTCTGCGGGTCGCGCTCCTCGGCGAAGATGCAGTCGAAGGTGAAAATAACGTCGTCGGCGCTGAAAGGCTCCCCATCGCTCCACGAGATGCCCCGGCGCAGGTGAAAGGTGTAGGTCTTCTTGTCCTCGCCGATTTCCCACGACTCGGCCAGAGCGGGGATATTCTCGGTCTTGACCGGGTCCCAGCCGACCAGCCCGACGAGGAACTTCCCCATGGCCGAGGACGAGGCCGCGTCGCTGGGGACGAGGAAGTTAAACGTCTTCGGCTCGGTCACCTCGGTCAGAATGAAAACCCCGCCGTACTGGCCCGGCTCACACTGGGCGGTTTCCACGCCCTCGGGCAGCGGATACTGGCCGCGCTCGACCTTCGGGGGTTCGCCACAGGAAGCGAGTAACAAGGCGGCGACAAGGCCGATGCTCCCGGCCAGCGTGGAGCGAAACACGGATGTCCGCCGCAGAAGAGACCGGACCCGGCGTGCACGGGACTGGCCGGAGCAATGGCCCGGCCTGCGGCGAGAGGACGTTGTTTGTGCGGAGAGATTCAAGAGGCAATCAACGGAAGCGCGTGGTGTGTCTGCCCAGTATTGAGCCAAAGAGACGCCGTTTGACCAGACTATAAACGCTTCGGTTCCGTGCGCGCGCCGGTTCTTGCGGATGCGGGGGCCCTTCAGAAGGGGCTTCTCGGCTTTTGTCCCCTCTCCGCTGGCCGAAAAAAAGAGCGGGCCTTGGCCGTCACGTTTTTTGGGCGTGGCGGCCAGGGCCCAATCGGGGATTCGTGCGCGGGTTATTTTTTACCTGCCCGCAATCCGAGGTGAGAATACCTGTAAGATGGCGGCAAAAGGCTTCGCTATCAATCGTTAGCGAGCCTCGCGGGGCGGATATTACCGATGATTAACTCAGAAGTCTCTGGTATTACAGGACGTGCGGCGACATCGAAAGCGCAGGGGTCTGGCTGGACCAGGAATGGAGGAGGAGTCTTTCTGGCTCCCTAGGGGCAGAGCCCTCCATGTTCTGTGCGGCCACGCAATGCGGGGTTTGGGGGCGCACAGCCCCGAATATTGGTACAGGCCCTAATAAAACAGATTCCGGTCGAGGCTGCGGTACTGGATGGCTTCGAGGAGGTGGGGCGTCTCGATCTTGTCCGAACCGGCGAGGTCGGCGATGGTGCGCGAGACTTTCAAGATGCGGTCGTAGGCGCGGGCCGAGAGCTGAAGCTCCTCCATGGCCCGCTGGAGGAGATCGCCCTGTGCAGGGGAAAGCGAACAGTGGGTACGGATTTGCCGGTGGCTCATGCGGGCGTTGCTGGTGGTGGCGGGGCTGTCGGCGTAGCGGTGACGCTGGCGGTCGCGAGCCTCGACGATGCGTTCGCGGATGGCGGCCGAGCTTTCGCCGGGTTCGCTCTTGCGCATCTCGGTGATGGAGACCGCCGGGGCCTCGACGTGCAGGTCGATCCGGTCCAGCAGTGGACCGGAAATCCGGCTGCGGTAACGCTGGATCTGCGTGGGCGAGCAGCGGCACTCCCGACGCGGATCGGAGAGGTAGCCGCAGGGGCAGGGGTTCATCGCGGCCACCAGCATGAACGAGCACGGCAGGGTGACTTTACCCGCGCTGCGCGAGATCGTGACCACGCCGTCTTCGAGCGGCTGGCGCAGGACTTCGAGGGCCGAGCGTTTGAACTCCGGCAACTCGTCCAGAAAGAGCAGCCCGTGGTGGGCGAGCGAAATCTCCCCCGGCCCGGGGTGGGTGCCCCCGCCGAGCAGGCCCACGTCGCTGATCGTGTGGTGAGGCGAGCGGAAGGGCCGCTGGAAATATCTCCCTTCGCCGTAGAGGCTGATTCCGGCGGCGGACTGGATGCCGAGAATTTCCAGAAACTCGTCCAGGGTCGGCTCGGGCATGATGGTGGGAATGCGCTTGGCGATCATGCTTTTCCCCGAACCGGGCGGACCGATCATCATGAGCGCGTGAAATCCGGCCACGGCGATTTCGACCGCCCGGCGGACCTGGTGCTGGCCTTTGATTTCGGAAAAATCGACCGCGTGCGCGCTGTCCGGACGGCGGTAAAAGGAACTGGCCTCCGGCGTCATCGGGGCGATGGCGTGCTCGCCTTCGAGGAAGCGCACTGCCTCGTCCAGCGAGTTGACCGGGTACACGTTGACGCCCTCGGCCAGCACGGCTTCCTCGGCGGACTCGGGCGGCAGCAGCACGCCCTTGAGCTTTTGTTTACGGGCCAGCAGGCCGAACGCCAACCCGCCCCGCACCGGACGCAACGCGCCCGACAGGCTCATTTCGCCCGCGATCAAATACCCCTCCAGCGTCTCGGGACGAAGCTGGTTCGTCGCCGCCAGCAGCCCGAGTGCGATGGGGAGGTCGTAGCACGGTCCTTCCTTGCGCAGGTGGCCGGGGGCGAGGTTGATCGTGGTGCGGGTCGGCGGCATGCGGAACCCGCTGTTGGCCAGCGCCGAGGACACGCGGTCCTTGGACTCTTTTACAGCGGCATCGGGCAGCCCGACGAGATACACGCCCGCTTCACCGAACTCCCCCGCATTGACCTCCACCTGCACCGGTTGGGCCTCCACACCCACAAGAGCTCCAGAAGTAACGACCGCTAGCATATCACATGGTAGCAAGACACCCGCTGCTCACCCTGGCAATGAAAAGTGAGTGAAGCGCTCTCAGTACATAATTTTACGAAGAAGAAAAGCCTCACCCTTGTGCCGGACGCAGATATAGTACTCGATATCGTAGTTTTTCGGGTCGGTAAACATCACGACTCAGGCGAACTGCTGATCAATCGCTATACCGATCGATAGGACCGTCTTGTCGTTTTTGTAGATAACGTACTTGGCCATCATCGGCTCAAGTCGGGAAAGCCGAGCTTCCTGCTTATGTTGTTTTCAGGGCGAGGCAGGCGAGCAGGCAGATAAAGGCTTTCACGGGGATGACGGGTGTAATGGGTTGTAGTGTAAACCGTTTTTACCCGGTGGTCGAATGTTTATTGGCCGGGGTGTAATTCAGGGTGGCGCAGGCGGGCCTTGTGATGGTATAGAGGTGTTGCTCTCGCTGAAAAGCCGCCTGGCCACGATCGAACCTGATTCGCCGGGGCGACTCTTTTTAAAAATATAAACCCTGATTATTCCCACGCATGTCATTACACGCCAAGCACTCGATCTCCTCTGAAATCAACGACGAAGTTTTCGCCTCGGCGGGGCTGTCCGGTTCGCTGCCGAAGTTCCGCTTCCCCAAGGCCGAGACCGCCGCGCGGGACGCCTACCAACTCGTTCACGACGAGCTCCTGCTCGACGGTAACGCCCGGCAGAACCTCGCCACCTTTTGCCAGACCTGGGAGGAGCCTGAAGTCCACAAGCTGATGGACGAGTGCATTGACAAGAACATGATCGACAAGGACGAGTACCCGCAGACTGCCGCCCTCGAAGGCCGCTGCGTCCACATGCTCGCCGACCTTTGGAACTCCCCCCACGCCGCCAACACCGTGGGCTGCTCGACCACCGGCTCAAGCGAGGCCGCCATGCTCGGCGGTATGGCGATGAAGTGGCGTTGGCGGGCCAAGCGCCGTGCCGAGGGCAAGAGCACGGACAAGCCCAACATGATTTGCGGGCCGGTGCAGGTGTGCTGGCACAAGTTTGCCCGCTACTGGGACATCGAACTGCGCGAAATCCCGATGGAGGGCGACCGCCTCATCATGACGCCGGAGGAGGTTATCAAGCGCTGCGACGAGAACACGATCGGTGTGGTGCCGACGCTCGGCGTGACCTTTACCGGGCAGTTTGAGCCGGTCAAGGATGTCTGCGAAGCCCTCGACAAGCTCCAGGCCGAGACGGGGCTGGACATCCCGGTTCACGTGGACGGGGCCAGCGGCGGCTTTCTCGCTCCTTTCTGCGCCCCGGAGCTGCCGTGGGACTTTCGTCTGGAGCGTGTGAAGTCGATCAACGCCTCGGGCCACAAATTCGGGCTGGCGCCGCTGGGCGCGGGCTGGATCATCTGGCGGGAAAAATCCGACCTGCCCGAAGACCTTGTATTCAATGTCAACTACCTGGGGGGCAATATGCCGACCTTCGCGCTGAACTTCTCCCGCCCCGGCGGGCAGATCGTGGCGCAGTATTACAACTTCGTCCGCCTCGGTCGCGAGGGCTACGCCAAGATCCACCATGCCTGCTACGGCTCGGCCCAGCACTTCGCCCGCGAGATCGAGAAACTCGGGCCGTTCGAGGTCATCTACGACGGAGAGCCGGGCAAGGGCATTCCCTGCGTGAGCTGGAAGATCAAGGACGGGGAAAAGCCCCCGTTCTCGCTCTACGACCTCGCCGACCGCCTGCGGGTGCGCGGCTGGCAGGTCCCGGCGTACTCCATGCCGCCCAACCGCGAAGACCTCGTCATCCAGCGCGTGCTCGTGCGCCACGGCGTCAGCCGGGACTTTATCAACCTGCTGCTGGAGGATTTCAAGCAGTGCCTGCAATACTTCAAGAAGCACCCGGTCAGCTCGCCCGTCTCCGCCGAAGAGGCAACCGGCTATCACCACTAGTGTGGTGCTAGCCGGCCGAAGCTGTTGTTACGGGAGTAGGTCTGCTTACAGTTCTTGCAGCGCCAGATGGGGACTTCAGCGTTAACTTTGGCCAGGAGGGCGTAGAGGCAGACCGGAAGACCGATAAAAACGCCAAAGGGCCAGGCCAGAAAGCAGAGGAAAACCCCGCCCCCGAAGAAGAACCACTTGGCGGTGTCCATTTTACGTACGCGAACGATCTCGTAACCGGGACTGAGCGGAACCTTGCATTGCGGGCAAGTTGCCGGGAGCCGGGTTCGCGCATTGCTTTCTCCTTGCTCCTTGAGGCTTACCCAGGGCGGATTTGCTCCCTGCTGGCTGATATGGTGGATGCGGATACTCTCCGAATGCCCAGCGGCCAACTCTTCGACCGTATCCAGTGTGACCGGACCCAGTGGCTCACCCTGGTCGATCTGGTAAAACCATTGGTCGGGCAGGGAATGGACAAATTGCCATTCTCGCAATTGGGAGGCGGTCATGATGGCGGGGAGTTTTTTTGATGAATAAATCGTGGTGGTGGGACGGGCAAGCCCGTTCTCGAAAAGGAAATACGTGGACGCAAAAAAAGCCTGTCCGGGGATGCGGACAGGCTTTTGAAAAGCGTTGAGGTCTCTTTTTGAGGCCCGGTTGAGGGACGCGGTTGCCTTTAGCGACGGCGGCGCGAGCGGGGGCGCTCGTCCTCGTCTTCTTCCTCCTCGTCGTCGAGATCGTCGAGGTCGTCTTCGTCACGGTCCTCGCTATCTTCGTCCTCGTCTTCTTCGTCCTCGTCGTCGTCCTCGTCCCACTTCATGGTTTCGTCTTCTTCGATCTTTTCATCGTCGTCGACGTCCGGGAAGTCCTCTTCGATTTCGTCCTCGGGGTTCTTTTCCTCTTCCTCGTCGGCTTCGATCTCGTAGCCGGCGGGGACGTATTCGAGGATGGCGTTCAGCTCGGTGAAGACATGGATGGCGCGGC
This sequence comes from Ruficoccus amylovorans, assembly GCF_014230085.1. Lineage (NCBI taxonomy): Bacteria > Pseudomonadati > Verrucomicrobiota > Opitutia > Puniceicoccales > Cerasicoccaceae > Ruficoccus > Ruficoccus amylovorans. Next base: position 146,886 of record NZ_JACHVB010000034.1, read on the forward strand.
CTTCCATGAAGTCGGCGTTCTGCTCCTCGCGGATTTCCTCCTCCAGCTCCTCGACGGTGAGCTTCTGCTCGAAGTCAATGGTATCGTTGAGCAGCTTGACGCGCAGGCGCGTGATGTGGTCGAGGAAGTCGGCGTAGGGGCCCTTTTCCTCGTCGATCACGTCGGCCAGGGCGAAGAGCATGTCGTCGGACTCCAGCAGGGAGTCGTTGACGCGGACCAGGCGCAGGCGGTTGTCGTCGAGCTTGCGGTCGATCTTGAACTTGTAAAAGGCCGACTCGAAGAGCTCGGGCTGGAAGTCATAGTCGCGCAAGGGCTCGATCTGGTCCACGATATGGGCGACCTGACGGGGGTCGATAATGCTCAGCCCGTCCACGTCCCAATGGACGTCGTCGCTGATTTCTTCCACCCACCAGTTGATGTCCTCACCGAGACGGACGATGCACCAGTCCAATACCGAAGATGTTTTTGCCATAGATGCGTTTAACGAAGCGTTCTAAAATAAAGGTTTGTCAAGCCGGGCCAAAAGGTGTCTGGATTTTGGCCCTCAGTTTGAAAAGTCACCTGCTTTGAAAGTTTTTTAAGCACTATTCCAAGGGAAAAATGTATTTTTTTTATCATACGGCTAACGAACGCGGTGACTGACTGAGTTTTTAAATTATGGGAGACCTGTACGAACACGTCGTCCGCCCCGTCCTTTTCAAGACAGATGCGGAAAGCGCCCACGAGCGTTCTATCGGCTGGCTGAAGCTGCTGATGCGCGTTCGGCCCTTGGCGAACCTGATGGCCGCCTACAACAGCCCCGGCAAAAACCGTCCGGTGAAGTGCTTCGGGCTGACCTTCCCGAACCCGGTCGGCCTGGCCGCTGGTTACGACAAAAATGCCGTGGTCTGGCCGGTTATGCCGGCGCTGGGCTTCGGTTTCGTGGAGATCGGCACCGTCACCTGGCACGAGCAGCCGGGTAACCAGCGGCCCCGGATTTTCCGCCTGATCAAGGACGAGGCTGTCATCAACCGGATGGGCTTCAACAACGACGGGGCTCAAGCCGTGGCCAACCGCCTGGCCCGCTCCGGCGAGTTCAAGCGCCGCAAGATCCCGCTGGGGATCAACATCGGCAAGAGCAAGATCACCAGCCTGGAGCAGGCCCCCGAGGACTACCTGAACTCCTACCACGCGCTGGCCGACTTCGCCGACTACTTTACCGTCAACGTCAGCAGCCCGAACACACCCCAATTGCGTGAACTTCAGGCCAAGGCCCGGCTGCGTGACCTGCTCTCGACTCTCCTGCAGGCCGACGCCGAGCGCTCCCGCAAGCTCGGGGTACCGCGCCTGCCGTTCCTGCTCAAGATCGCGCCCGATTTGACCTACCGGCAGGTGGACGACGTGCTGGAAACCGTGCAGGATCTCGGTGTGGCCGGGGTGGTTGCCACCAACACGATGGTGGCCCGGCCGGACGGCATCGACGATGGCGGCGAGACTGGCGGCCTCAGTGGGCGGCCGATTCACACCCGCTCGGTCCAGATGGTGAACTACATTTACCGCTCCACCGGGGGCAAGCTGCCCATCGTGGGCGTGGGCGGGATCATGGACGCCAAGAGCGCCGGGCAGATGTTCGACGCCGGGGCCAGTCTGGTCCAGCTTTACACCGGGATGGTCTATCGCGGGCCGTTTTTCCCGCGGGACATCGTACGCTCGCTCCAGTGGCATAATGCCGAGTGGGTCTAACCGACGGCCAGTTTAACTGATTTTAACCGAAGACCGGAAAAGGCGTGAAGACTGCGATGGCAGCCCCTTTACGTCTTTTCTGGTTTTTTAGTTTTCCGGGGCGAAATCATTTTCATTTGGGCACAAAAAAGCCCGCGATTGCGGGCTTTAAAAAATGGTGCTCAGGATGGGACTCGAACCCATACACCTTGCGGCACCGCCCCCTCAAGACGGCGTGTCTACCAATTCCACCACCTGAGCAATATTGGAGTGAAATGAAGGGGAAAGAGAAAACGCCTCTCGCGCCCACGTGCAACAAAAAACTTCACCCCGGTGTTTAATTTCACGGTGAGATGATTTCGGGACTGGTACGGAAAACGCTCCAGAAGGCCTGAAATTGCCTTATGCGAGGTTATTATCTTCCCTAGAAAGCTTATTGCCATTGGGGCATTTTTCCTCCTAGTCTCCCGTTTTCGCTTGGTAATCCCAATTTTTAGCCTGAACAGGTAACGCTACAAACCTCCTCCCTTTTTCACTCTCTGCTGCGGTAACATGGCTGGCACATCACAATCCGGTAAGGATGCGGGCGACCCTCCCGCTGTCGATTTAAGCGCACTGCAGGACCTTAGTTTTGGTCCTGACTGGACGAGCGGTAAGCCCATTACCACGCATACGCGCGATTCGCGTGAGCGTGGCAAGCGCGGCGACCGTGGCTCCGGCCCGCGCAGTGGCCCGCCCGCCCGCCGGGATCGCCGCCCTTCGCGCCCGCCACGCGAGAAGGATGCCCAGGAGGGCAGAGAGTCACGTGGTGGCCCCCGCCGACGTGACCGGCGCGAGGAAGCTCCGCAGGAGGAGTACCAGCCCGTGGTCGAGGTACTCTTTTATCCGGAGGATATTCCGTTCAAGGCCCTGTGCCACGCGATCAAGACCTCCTGCCGCACCTATGAGCTTTTCGAACTGGCGCGCCTGATCCTGAGCAAGCCCGACCGCTTCGTTATCGTGATGAAGCCGCTGGACGGAGTGCCGGGACTGGAGCGTTTTGTGGTGTCGGTCCCCGACGGCTTGCCCTTTGAGAGCGAAGAGGCGGCCCTGGCCCACGTCATCAAGCATCACCTTGACCGTTTCTTTACCACCGAGGAGGTGGAGATCGACCCTCCCAAGGGCTCCTTCCTCATGGTCAACCGTTGCGGCGTGACCGGCGAACTGCTCGGACCACCCAACTACCACCGCTACCAGGCGCTCGTGGCCGAGCACCACGCCCGTCGCGTGCCTAACATGGCCTTCGAGCGCTTCCAGCAGAAAATCGAGGCGGTGAAGGACCAGGAAGTGATCGACGCGTGGCTGAAGAAGATGTCGCACGTGGTCCGCTACAAGGTGGTCTCTCCCCGCGAGGGCGAGCCCGAGTACCTGGACGGAGCCGAAGCGGCCAAGCACTTCCTGTTGGCCAAGCGGCGCAGCGAGGTTATCCGCGAGTCCGAGCAGGTGCGCCTCTCGGGCAAGAGCGTGGATCTGCTTCCGGACGGACCGATTGCGCGTTCGATCAAGGCGGTGCTCGATCGCCAACTGCGTTTCCCGCTCGACACGGCGAACAACCTGCGCGGTCGCCTGCGCCGGATGAACTTCACCATCTACAAGCGCGGTTCCAAGGGCGTTTCCTACGTCTGCGCGGTCAAGCGCTCCTTCCGCGACAGTAACACGCGCTTCTCCGAGTCCTTGCAGGAACTGATCGATTTCATTGAGAACCACCAGAACATCAACGTTTCCACCCTGCCGGAAACTTTTCTGGGGATTACGTTGGAAAAGGGCGGCGAGCAGCCGCTGCCGCCGGAAAAGGCTCCAGCCATCGACAAGGTATCGGAGGAGGAAGCTGCCCGGATCGTCGAGGCCCACGAGAAAAACCGACTGGCCGAGCAGGAGGAATCCGGTGAGGCTGAGCAGGAGGAATCCGGTGAGGCTGAGCAGGAATCTGGCGACACCGCAGACAAAGCGTCAGAACCCGCCCCTGTCGTGCGGAAGCAAAGTCTCAGCGCCGAGGAAAAGCAGGTGCACCAGCTTTTTGCGGATTTGCGCTGGCTGGTGAGCGAGGGGTATGTGACCGAGTTTGGTGATGGAAAGCTTTTCGCCAATCCGCCGGTGGCCGTGGCTCCCAAGCCGTCTGCCTCGGAGGCTGCCGAGGCCGTCACTGCCGCAGCAGAAGATAGCGGTTCGCCCAAAGAGGGGTCCTCGACGTCCGAGAATCCTGACGCTTCAAAGACGGAGGAAGCTGCGCAGGCTGCCTCATCTGAGCCGGAAGCCGCCTCGGATGCCGGGCCTGCGGCTGAGGAAGTTCCTGCTGTGGCGGAAGCTACCGCCGAGGCTGCCCCTGAGGTGGTGGAACCGGAAGCATCGGAAAAGCCGAAGGAGTAACATCGCTTTCAAACGGTCTTGATAAAGCCAGGGCTCGAACAGGCAGGCCGGAAAGTGCGGCAAGTCTGTCCGGAGGCGTGGCCTTCCGCACTCCCTGTCCTTCCGGTTAAAAAAGTAATCGAATTTGACGGTTCCCGTTCTTGCGAAGAAACGAAGTTTCGTCTCAAAAGTTTTTGGGGAAGAGCGCGAGAGGGTGTTCTTTTTCAAAAACACCCTCTCGCATAATCCTCAAAGCTACCTGGAATCGCTTTCGAGTCGGATCAGGCGCTCGTTTTCGCCTTCGAAACTGAAGTGTAGCCGCCAGGCCCGGCGCAGCCATTCGGGTGAAAAGCGTTCCGGCCACTCGACGGCGAGCAGCCAGGGGGATTCCAGCAAGTCCTCCAGCATGAGGCCTTCGGCTTCGTCGGCCTGCTCCAGCCGGTAGGCGTCGAGGTGGACGAGCTGTCGCCGGCCCCGATAGAGGTTGTAAATGTTGTAGGTCGGGCTGGTGACGGGGCGGGTGATGCCTAGTCCGGTCGCCAGGCCGCTGATAAAGGTGGTTTTGCCGGTGCCGAGGTTGCCGTGCAGGGCGAGAACGGTGTCATCGGGCAGGCAATCGGCCAGTTCCTGACCAAGCTGGCGGGTCGCGTCGCTGCCGGAGGTGAGCACCCCCATGCGCAGCCGGTGGAGAAATGCCGCTTGCCCGCTCATTGTCCGCTCAAGTGCTGATAACCACCGCGGGGGAAGAGGATATTTCCGTTGGCGGCGTCGGTGAGATGGCCGTCGGTTTCGGGGCTGGCGTCGGCGAACTTGCCGATCAGGGTTAGAGGCAGGTCAAAATCGCGGCTCCAGGCTTCAAGGAGGGGGGAAAGGTCGGCCTGGCCGTCGAGGATGACGAGCAGTTCGTAGTCCTCGCCGTCGCAGCAGGCGTGGTAAAGCGGGCTTTGCCCGGAGCGTTCGGCCATGCGACCGGCGGCTTCGTCGAGCGGGACCGATGCGGTGTCGAGACGGGCGCAGGCCTGAGGCGGAAGCATAGCCGGGAGATCCTTGGCCAGGCCGTCCGTCAGGTCCATCATGGCCTTGACTTCGGGGCGGGCGGCCAGCCATTGGCCCTCGGTCAGGCGGGGGATGAAGGCGGCGTGCTTACCCAGCAGGCTACCGCCGAGATGCCCTGTGACCGCGACCCGGTCGCCGGGCTGCCCGCCGAGGCGCTGCACCGGGCGGGAAGCCTCGCCGTAGAGGGTGAGCGTGGCCGCGAAGGTGCGTCCTTCGGCTGAGCAGATATCGCCGCCCACGATGTGCGTTTTATAGGTCAGACTGGAGACTTTCAGGCCCTCGAAAAAGCGCTCCAGCCAGGTCATGGAGAGGTTGGCGGAGAGCATGAGGCCGAGCACGGCGGCGTGCGGACGCCCGCCCATGGCGGCAATGTCGGAGAGGTTGCGCTTGAGCAGCTTGGCGGCGACCTGCTCGGGCGGGAGGGAGTCGTCGAAGTGTTTGCCATAGACCACCGGGTCGATGGTCAGCAGTGGAGAGCCCTGCACGGCGGGAAGCACGGCGCAATCGTCGCCTATGCCCGCCGGCGGCGGGGGAGTGGCCCGCCCGAGCCAGTTGTGGATGCAACTGATGAGGGTGGTTTCGTTCAGGCTGCCGACACTTTGGGCCAGACTATGAGAGAAAGGAGTCATGCCGGAGAGGTTTGTACGATTTGGGGAGCGATCGAGATGAGCAGAAGCGTGTTCAGGTTAAAACAGGCGTGGAAGCAAATGGGGACCAGGATAGAGCCGGTGCGTTCGTAGGCGCGGCCCAGCAGCATGGCCAGTAGAAACAACGGCACAAACTGGAGCAGGTTAAGATGCATCAAGGCAAAGAAGAACGAGCTGCCTGTCAATGCCAGCAACGGGTGAAGCCGGCCTTTGAGGAAGCGGTACAGCGCCCCGCGGAAGACCAGTTCCTCGACCACGGGGGCAACGATCCCGGCCATGAGCACGACCAGCGCCCATTCTTCCCAGCCTTTGAGCGCGGTCAACTGCTCGACCAGCGGCTGGTGGGGCGTCTCGATGCCCCAGCCCTGTTTGCGCAGCCAGCCGAGCAGGGATTGCCATCCCAGGCTGGTGAACGTCATCAGCGGCAGTGCAGCCAGGAAAAAGAACGCTCCAGCCTTCAACCCGGCCAGCGGGGAGAGCTTGGCGGGGTTGAGCGAAAGCCCCTGGGCGGCATAGGTGCGCAGGACGAAGGCGTAGAGGACCAGCACGCCGAGTTGCGCACCCATGAACTGGGCCACGGTGCGATAGGGCCAGTGGGCGGCGTCGGGGGAGACAGCTTCGATGATCAGTTGAGCTACACTCTGGCCGACCATCTGAAGCGCGAACATGCCGACGAAAAACGCTGCAAAATCGAACAGACGGGCCTTCCACGGCTCTAGCGCGAAGTCCTTATAGCGGCGCTGCTGCTGGATATCCTGCACCAGACACACGCATCCGGCCAGCAGCAGGAGCAGGGTGTAGGTGCTGGCTATGAGCTCGGGCGTCAGCATGTCTGGAAAGCGTAAGTCTGGGTAATCCCGTCAAGCAATGGCAATACTAACCGGAGGACGCGCTAAATGGCAAAGCCGGGCTGTGTAAAAACAACCGCTGTGTTCGCCGCATTCGCTCCGTGTGGCTTTCGTTTGCCGGGGAATGAATTGATAACCAATTCCCGTTACCGGCCCAGGACGTTGCGACCGTTGACGAAGGTGGCCGTGACCTTTCCGCGCAGGGTCTGACCCAGCCAGGGCGAGTTGTGCGAAAGGCTTTGCAGGGCTTCCGGGGTGACGGTCCACTCCGCTCCCGGGTCAAACACCGTGATGTCCGCATCGGCCCCTTCCGAGAGGGTGCCCTTGGGCAGGCCGATGACGGCGGCGGGCTTGTGCGTGAGGCAGGCGATGAGCGTGGAAAGATCGCAGCGGCCGGTTTCAACCAGCGTTTGCAGGCAGATGGAGAGGGCGGTTTCGAGGCCGTTCATGCCGAAAGGCGCGTAGTCAAACTCGCGGTCCTTTTCCATCTCGGTGTGCGGAGCGTGCGCGGTGGCGATGCAGTCGATGGTGCCGTCGCAGAGGGCTTCAATCAGCGTCTGACGGTCGGATTCGGCGCGCAAGGGCGGGACAGTCTTGCAGTGCGTGTCGTAGTTTTTTAGGGCCTCGTCGGTCAGGGCAAGGTGTTGCGGGGTGACTTCGGCGGTCACGGGAACGCCGCGCTCCTTGGCCCGGCGAATGACATCCACGCTGTAGGCGGAAGAAAGCTGCTGGATGTGGATGCGTGCCCCGGAGTGGGCCGAGAGAATAACGTCGCGCGTGACCATGATGTCCTCGGCGGAGCGGGACATGCCGCGCAGGCCCAGCCGCAGGGACCACTCGCCCTCGTGCATGGCGCATTTGTCCGTCATGGCGGCGTCTTCGCAATGGTCGAGGACGACGAGCCCGAACATCGCCGCGTACTCCAGCGCCCGGCGCATGATCTCGTTGTTCTGCACGCAGTGGCCGCCGTCGGTCACGGCGACAATGCCCGCTTCCTTGAGGGAACCGGTGGGGGCGAGCTTCTTGCCCTCGCGCCCGACGGTCAGGCAGCCGGTGGGGAAGACGTTGACGACGGCGTCGCGCTCGATGCGCTCCTTGATAAACTGGATCGTCCCGGCGTTGTCGGCGGGGGGCTTGGTGTTGGGCATGCACACGATGCTGGTGTATCCCCCGGCAGCGGCGGCGCGGGTGCCCGAGGCGATGGTCTCCTTGTGGCTGTCGCCGGGCTCGCGCAGGTGGGTGTGCAGGTCCACGAAGCCGGGGCAAACGACCAGCCCGGTGGCGTCAAAGACGGTGGCGGCGTCACGCTCGGCCTCGGTCAGGGAGGAGACGATCTTGCCGTCGCGGGCGTAGAGGTCGCCGGTTTCGTCGCGGTGGTTGGCGGGGTCGATGACGCGTCCGCCGGTGATGCAAAGAATCTCACTCATTGGGCCGTGGAAAGAGACTTGGTGGAGGCGCACAGGTAAAGGACGGCCATGCGTACGGCGATGCCGTTGGTGACCTGGTCGAGGATGACCGAGCGGCTGGAGTCGGCGAGGTCGGAGTCCAGCTCCACGCCGCGGTTGATCGGGCCGGGGTGCATGATGATCGCGTTCGGCTTGAGCCAGGCGGCGCGGCGCTTGTTCAGGCCGAACATGCTGGTGTACTCCCCGAGGGAGGGAAAGTGGGTGGATGTCTGGCGCTCGTGCTGGATGCGCAGGAGCATGACCGCGTCGGCGTCGGCCAGCGCTTGTTTCAAGTCGTGGCAGACGCGCACCCCGAGGTTTTCAAATTCACGGGGAACGAGGGTGGAGGGGCCGGCCAGGGTGACGTGCGCGCCGAGCTTTTTGAGGCACCAGATGTTAGAGCGGGCCACGCGGCTGAAGAGGATGTCCCCGAGGATGGTGACGTGCTTGCCGGTGAGGTCGGGGCCGAATTTCTCACGCAGGGTGTAGGCGTCGAGCAGGGCCTGCGTGGGGTGGGCGTGGGCACCGTCCCCGGCGTTGATCACGGGCATGTCGGTGATCTCGCTCAGGTACTTGGCCGCGCCGGCGGCGGAGTGGCGCATGATAATCATGTCCGCCGAGAGGGCCTGGATGTTCAGGGCCGTGTCGCGCAGGGTCTCGCCCTTGACGAGGCTGCTGGCGTCGCCCATGACCGAGATCACATCCGCGGACAGGCGCGTGGCGGCGATCTCGAAGGCCAGACGCGTGCGCGTGCTCGGCTCCATGAACAGGTTAACGACCGTTACTCCGCGCAGGGAGGGCAGTTTTTTCACCGAGCGGCCGAGGGTGGATTTAAAGCTCTCGGCGGTGGCGAAAATAATGTCGAGTTCCTCGCGGGAAAGATCCTCGATCGCGATCAGGTCTTTACGGGTCCAGGCGGGCGAAGGCGTCATGCTTGCAGAATTTCTACAGTGTCGAGCGACGGGTTTTCGGTGTCCAGATTAACTTTTACTTTTTGCGAAGGGTCGGTGTCCAGGACGAGCCCGACAAAGTCCGGCTGTACGGGCAGGCGGCGTCCGCCCCGGTCGCAAAGGACGGCCAGATAAACGCGTTTGGGGCGGCCCAGATCGAATATCTCGTTAAGGGCGGCGCGGACGGTGCGGCCGGAGTGGATCACATCGTCGGCCAGGATGAGGGTCGCGCCTTCGATCTCAAAGGGGAGGTCGGTACGGGATTTGGCGGCGGGGATGGGGTTGGCCATCACGTCGTCGCGGTGAAAGGTCATGTCCACGCTGCCGACGGGCAGCTCGCACCCGAGCTTTTTACGGAGGGAGGTGGCCAGCTTTTGGCAAAAGGGCAGGCCGCCGTTGGCGATGCCGATAAGGGCCAGTTTTTCTCCGGAGCCGTCGGCCTGCGCGAGAGCTTCGGCAATGTCCGCGCTCAGGCGTTCGAGGGCCTGCGTAATGCGCCCGGCCTCAATCGTGGTCTGGGTATTCATGCAATCGTCCGATCTTACGCCTCGCCCGCGCGGGGGCGCAAATCATTTGTGTGGCGGATTGTGCGTAGAGGCCCGTTTGGGCGCGGGGAGGAAGTTGCGGCCGATGACCCCGGCGATGATGGCCGCGCCTCCGGCCAGGTGGTACCACTCCAGCTTTTCGCCCAGCACGAGCACCCCGGCCACGATGGTGATGAGGGTCGCGAGGTTGGCGAACATGCTGTTTTTCGAGGCTTCGAGGCGGGCCAGAGTGTAGTTGGAGAGGTAGGAGGTGACGAGCGAGGAGAGCACGCCCAGGTAGAGCACCGCCGCGACGAAGTGCCAGTCGGACAGCGGAGCGAAGTACACAGGCAAGCTGCCGGAGAGCGTGTGCCTGCCCAGTGCGACGGCGTTGAAGGCGATGAAGCCGACCCCAATCATGACGCAGGTCACGCTGAGCACGTCCATGCGCTGGCAGGCGCGGCGCGCGCCGACGCTGTACAGCGCGAAGGAGAGGGCCGAGAGCAGGATAAAAACGCCCCCCAGCAGGGCGTCGCCGCTGAGTTCGAGCCCTTTCATGGCAAAAATGAAAATCACCCCGGCCACGGACAGGAGCGAAGCGGCCAGTTGCCAGCCCCCGGTGCGTTCTCCGAGGAAAATCGCGGCCAGGATCATGGTCAGGATCGGGATGGTGGCCTGGATGATGCCCGCCTCGGAGGTGGAGGTGTGGACCAGCCCGAAGACCTGGAAGGCGAAAAACAGCACCGGGTAAAACAGCGCCAGCGGCAGGAGCGCGGGCAGGTCGCGCCGCCAGTCGATGCGCAGGCGCAGGTGCCCACTGAGCAGCGGGATCAGCACGGCCAGAAAGCTGAAGGTGAAGCGGTGCGCGAGGATGTCGAGCGGCTCAGCGCTGCGCAGGGCGATTTTGACGAACAAAAACGACAACCCGATAATCAGTGTGTAGCCCAGGGCGGCCAGGTAAGCTTTTTTCAGCTCGGCATTCATCCCCGGACGTAAACGCCGGAAGGCCCGTGGCGCAACCGCGTTTGCGGGTTGGCTGGAAAAGTTCTCCTTTTCAGTAACTCAGAGTTGGGGCGGAAGGATCGGCGGTTTGTCCGTCTCGCGGACATAATCGCGACAGGCGGGGCTGCGTCGGACCTGGCGGCGGGTGTGGGCGACACTCAGGGCGCGGTCAAAGTAGGCCGTGCGCACGACGCCGATGAAGCTGTCCCCGGCGTAAACGGGGTAAATCCGGTCCTTCTGCGCCCGGAAAAGCGGCGCGTAAAACTCCAGCGGCCAGCCTGCCTGGAGGATTGGTGTTTGGCTGGTGAGCGGGAAAATTTCCTCCGGGCGGGCGGGCAGGGTGACATCCGAGATGGTCAGCCCGGCGTAGGATTCGGTGTTGCGGAGTTGGCGGAACTCGACCTCGCCCCCGATCAGGATAAAAGCGAAGAGGGCGACCGTGAGCGGGCTTTGCAGGTAAAAGGCCGCCGCCGCGATGGCGATCACGCCGAGGACCTTGCCTGTGTGTACGGCCAGGCGCGTGGCCGTCAGGTAGTCGAACTTCAGGACCAGCAGCGCGCGCAGGATGCGCCCGCCGTCCATGGGGAAAATCGGGAGCAGGTTAAAAATCCCCATAGCGAGGTTCCAGATCATGAGCATGGTCAGGAATTCGCGTGGGTGCAGGCTGAAGGGGTTATAAAAGAGATAGCCGCCGGAAGACCCCAACACCGCGAAGAGCACCCCGGCGATGAGGAAGTTCATCAGCGGCCCGGCCAGGGTGATGACCAGTTCGCGCCCCGGCTCGCGCGGGATGTGGCTGAACTGCGCCATCCCGCCGATGGGCAGGAGCAGGATGCGGGGGATTTTTACCCCGTAGCGCCGGGCGGCAAAGCAGTGCCCGTACTCATGCAGGAGCACGGAGGCGAAAATAAAGAGCGTGTAAACCATGCCCCCGGCCACACCCGGCCAGCCCGCCGCGTCGTAGCCCCACATGCCGACCAGTATCAGCAGCAGCAGGAAGCTGGCGTGGACCTCCACCCGGATGCCGAAGAGGCGAAACAACTTGATTGACCACTTGCGCATGTCCGCTAGAGCATGAATGTCCTTCCCTCGGCATTACCGGGGTGCTATTAACTAATATTTCATGAGCACGAAAAGTCCAGTCGTTCTGGTTATTGATGACGACTCCGAGATCCGCTACACGCTGGAGCGGATTCTCTCGGCGCGCCAGTACCAGGTCGTCACCGCCGACAGTGGGGAGGAGGGCCTGAAGGTCGCCAAGGAGGCGAACCCGGTCGTCATCCTGCTGGATAACCGCATGGGCGGCATGACCGGGATCGAGACCCTCCAGCACCTGCGCCACGCCTGCCCGAAGGCCATGGTCATCCTCATGACCGCCTTCGGCACAGCACAGACCGCCATCGAGGCGATGAAGTTCGGGGCCTTCGACTACATCATCAAGCCCTTCGATGTGAAAAAAATCCTCGGGTTGATCGAGAAAGCCGTCTCCGCCTACGAGGACTCCAATCAGGAAAAGGGCGGCGTCGCCCCCATCCTCAACAGCGAGGACTACAAGGAAGGTATCGTCGGCAGTTCGGAGCCGATGCAGGAGGTTTTGAAAATCATCGGCCAGGTCGCCGCCAGCGACGCCACGGTGATGATCACCGGCGAGAGCGGCACGGGTAAGGAGCTCGTGGCCCGCTGTATTTACCAGCACAGCCACCGCAACGGCAAAGCCTTCATCGCCGTCAACTGTGCGGCTATCCCCGAGAACCTGATCGAGAGCGAGCTTTTCGGGCACGAGAAGGGGTCTTTCACCGGGGCCACCGGTCAGCGCAAGGGCAAGTTCGAGTTGTGTGACGGGGGGACGATCTTTCTCGACGAGATCGGGGACATGTCACCCCCGACCCAGACAAAGATTCTCCGCGCCTTGCAGGAGGGGGAAATCCAGCGCGTGGGCGGGACCGAGACGATCAAGGTTGATGTCCGCCTCATCGCCGCCACCAACAAGAACCTGGAAAGCATGGTGGCCGAGAACACTTTCCGCGAAGACCTCTACTACCGCCTGAACGTCTTCCGCATTCGCCTGCCCAGCCTGCGGGAGCGCCTGGAGGACATCCCGATGCTGGTCGAGTACATGCTTCAGAAGCTGGTCAAAAACCGCAAGACCCGCGTCAGCCGTGTCTCGACAGACGCGCTGGCCATTCTTCAGGCCTACAATTGGCCGGGTAACGTCCGCGAGCTGGAGAATGTCATGTTCCGCAGCGCCGTGCTGGCCCAGGGCGACACCATCCTGCGCAAGGACCTGCCCGCCGAGATCGTCACCGCTGTCGGTGGCAAGGTGAAGACTTCACACACCCCGCCGCCCATACCGGTGGCCGATCCTTCCGCCTCAACTGCCCAGGCGGGCGAGCCGGAAGCTGTCGCTGCCTCCGACGTGGAAACGTCTGAGACGCCAGAGGCTGAGACCGGCTCCGGAGTGCCGGGATCAGCCGTCGAGGACGTCCCGCTCTTGGGCGGAGCTGCGGCTGATGCCTCTGGCGTGCCCGTTGGTTTGCCGGAAGATCGCTCGCTGGAGGTCGTTACCGCGCCCCGGATGACGCCGGACGAGGCTTTCGACCTGGCCTTTGCCACCGCGCTTGAGCGCGGCGAGACGAATGTGCTCGTCGAGGTGGAAAAGGAAATTATCCGCCGTGCGCTCGCCCATACCGGCGGTAACCAGGCCAAGGCGGCGACCATTCTCGGCATCACCCGCGCTACGCTCAAGAAACGTATGGACATGTACGACATCACCGCGTGACCTCACCTTGGGCCTTGCCCTCCCGTGTCCCGGATATTCTTCCTTTTCCGGCCATCCAGCCATTGAACCCATTAACCATTTTTTAGAAAGCTCATCCCATGACCATTGAACCCGAATTGCGTTCCCACATCGACGAAATCTCCAAGAGAGCCGGATACCTCTGGAGGTATCTTTGACGTCGCGGGCAAGCAGAAACGCATAGCCGAGCTGGAGGAGCAGATGGGCTCCCCCTCGTTCTGGGACAGCCAGGAAAATGCCCAGAAGGTCATCTCGGAGTCAAACCAGCTCAAGGGCACGATCAGTGGCATTGTTGACTACAAGGTCAAGGTCGATGACATGAAAGCCCTGGCCGAACTGGTCGAGGAAGCTGACGCCGAAGAGGGCGAGGAGTTTCAGGGTGAACTGGCCAGTAGCGTCGAGACGCTGCTGGAGGAGTTGGACGAGATCGAGATCCAGTCCTTCCTCTCCGGACCGATGGACAAGAACAACGCCATCCTCAGCATCCATGCCGGGGCCGGTGGCACCGAGTCATGCGACTGGGCGGACATGCTTTTGCGCCAGTACACGCGCTGGGCCGAGCGCCGGGGCTTCACTGTCGAAGTGCTCGATATCGGGCCGGGTGAAGAGGCCGGGATCAACAGCGCCTCCCTGCGTATCATTGGCCCCTACGCCTATGGCTATTGCAAGGCCGAGCGCGGCGTCCACCGCCTGGTGCGGATTAGCCCCTTCGACTCGAACAAACGCCGTCACACCTCGTTCAGCTCGGTGGACGTGATCGCCGAAATCGAGGACGACATCGACATCGAAGTCCGCGACGAGGATCTGCGCATCGACACCTACCGCGCCAGCGGCAAGGGCGGCCAGCACGTCAACAAGACGGACTCGGCCGTGCGCATCACGCACTTGCCGACGAACATCGTCGTGCAGTGCCAGAACGAGCGTTCGCAGCACAAAAATAAGGCCAGCGCGATGAAGCAGCTCAAGTCCCGCCTCTATGAATATGAGCAGGACAAAAAGCGCTCCGAACTGGAGAAGTTTTACGGCGAGAAGGGCGAAATCGGCTGGGGCAATCAGATCCGCAGCTACGTCTTCCAGCCCTACCAGATGGTCAAGGACCTGCGCACCGGCGTCGAAACCGGTAACATCCAGGCCGTGCAGGACGGCGACCTCGACAACTTCATCCACGCCTGGCTGCGCGCCGGTTGCCCCACCTCCCGCAACAAGGAAATCAAGATCGAGGATTAAGTCACGCGGACAGCGTGAGATGATGAGAAAATAAGACTGAAAAACTTCGCTCTGTCTCTCCCGTTTCGAATCGGAGGGGAGCTGGTTGTCCCCATCCTCCGGAGGCATGGGCCTGCACTTGAGGTTTCGATGGTAGGGGCGAGTTATCCCCCTGCTACTTCCTGCGCCGCAAAGTGCAGAGTGAACGTCGTGCCCACATTGACCTGGCTGCTGACCTCGATGTGACCGCCGAGCTCGCGCAGATGGCAAGCGATCAGATAGAGGCCGATTCCTTTGCCATCCTTGTTGTTATGGAATTTCTCATGTAGCCTGAAGATGCGATCCTTTTGGGATTCGCTGTCGAAGCCGATTCCATTGTCCGTGTAGCGAATTTGCTTTTCTCCATCCACTAGCCGGGTCTCGATGGTGATTTGCGGGGCGCGGTCCGGATGGGCGTACTTGATCGAGTTCGTGATCAGGTTGAGGAAGATCCCCTCCAGATATGATTGCTTGAAAACCAAGGTGTCGAACGCTTTCAAGTCCAGCGTGATCCGGGCATGAGCGCCAGCGATCAGGTAGGAGAGGGGCTTTTGGACTTTTTCGACCGTTTTTTCAATCGAGAGGGTTTCGAGCTGCACGTCTGCGGCGTGGCCTTGCTCGATTTGATCGAGGTAGCGGTTCAGCATCTGCTCCAGCTCCTCTGCGGCCCCGCTGAGCATGTGGATGAATTCCTGCGTCTGCGGGTCGGTGATTTTGCTGTGGTCAAGAAGGCTGAAGATCGAGATCAGGTTTGCCACCGGTGTGCGTAAATCATGCGAGGTGGCGTAGTTCATCTGCTTCAGGCGTTCGTTTGTGCGGGTCATTTCAGCCAGCATGGAGTTACGAGCTTCCTCGTGCTCTTTGTACAAGGTGATGTTTTTAGCGATCGCATAGACCAGGTTTTTCTCCTTTTGGGGGATGGAGTTCCAACACAGCCAGACGGTTTCACCATCCTTGGTCAGGTAGCGGTTTTCATAGTTGATAAGGGGCTTGCCGGCGTACAGGTTGCGCCGATGGGTTTCGGTCAGGGTTTGGTCCTCGGGGTGGACGAAGGTGTTGATCGGCCGGGCGAAAAGCTCGGCTTCGGTATACTTCAGTAGCCGGCAAAGGGCTGGGCTGATTTTCTTAAAATACCCGTCAAAACCGGCAATACACAGCAGCTCAGGCAACGATTCAAAAAAGGGCTCAAGTGAATACTCGGAAGTATTTTGTATGCTCATCGGTTTGATTCCTTCATGATTAATCGGGCATAGCCTACAAGAATGCCATTCCGGGCAAAGATCAAGCGATCATGCGCTGGCCGCTTTGGGGAGGCAGCGGTAGGGCTGGGCGACTCATCGCCCGCGGAGGCTGCCAGGAAAAACGCATCCCCGGCTTGCCGTGGGGCGGAAAAGGTTTCCCCTTAGTCGTTTTACCACCTAAGGATGTAAGCCTTACTTGCCATGCCCTCGCTCGACTATCAGACCATCAAGGCCTCGCTGGAGGCCCAGCCGCTATTTGAAGACAAGACCTGGCGCCTCTCGCCCGAGGCGTGGCCGCTCACGCCCGCGCAGGTGCGCGAGATCGAGCTGATCGGGGAGGCTTGCCGGGACTTTTACCTCGCGCTCGATACGCTCTACCGCCGCTCGTGGCAGGGTAAGAACCTCTTGCGCAACAAGGAACTCATCGCCCCGTGGGTGGCCGACTACCTCGACCGTGGCAAGCCCATGCGCGTGATCGAGCACGCCCGGCATGAGCAGTTCAAGGGGCTGATGCCGCAGGTGCTCCGGCCCGACTTGCTCCTGACCGATGACGGCTTTGCCCTGACCGAGATGGACTCGGTGCCGGGCGGTATCGGACTAACCGATTTCTTGAACGAACTCTACGCGCAGGGGGACGACTCGGCTGTGATTGGCGGAGCCGCCGGGATGCGTCACGCTTTTTACAAAGCCCTGGCCGCGACCAAGCCCGAGGTCTCCAACCCGTTGATCGCGGTCGTGGTCAGCGACGAGGCCGACACCTACCGGCCCGAGTTCGAGTACCTCGCGGCACGGCTGCGTGAGGAGGGTAAGCGCGTTTACGTCTATCACCCGACGGACATTATGCCGCTGGGCCGGACGCTCTGCGTCAACGTGGAGGGAAACCCAGAGCCCATCGACATCATTTACCGTTTCTTCGAGCTGTTTGATTTGGGGAATGTATCCACAGCCCAATACATCCTGGAAGCCGCCGAGAGCGGCGACGTCGTGGTGACGCCACCCATGAAGGCCTACCAGGAGGAAAAGCTCAACCTCGCCCTGCTGCACCACCATGTGCTGGATGATTTCTGGCGCGAGAACCTGCCCAAGCGTTCCTACAAAGTGCTGAAAAAGATCGTCCCGCACTCGTGGATCATGGACCCGGTCGAGCTTCCCCCCAACGCCGTGCTCGACGCCCCGCACGCGCAGGGTAAGCCCATCCGCCGCTGGGAGGAACTGGGCGAGGCCACGCAAAAAGAGCGCAACCTCATTATCAAGGCGAGCGGTTTCCACGAGCTGGCCTGGGGCGCGCGCAGTGTCGTGCTCGGCTCCGACGTGTCCAAGAGTGACTGGCAGGAGGGTATCGCCGAGGCCGTGGCTATGGCTGACTCCACCCTGCATGTGTTGCAGGATTACCACAAGCCCTGCCGTACACCGCATCCGGTTTACAACGAGGAGGGCAAGGCCACGCCCATGCAGGGGCGCCTTCGCCTGTGTCCGTTTTATATGATCGAGGATGAGAAAGCGTCGCTGAACGGGATACTCGCTACTTTCTGTCCGGCAGATAAAAAAATCATCCACGGGATGCGTGACGCGGCCATGTTGCCCTGCAAGGTGGCAGAAACGGCTTCGTAAAGCTGGTCGATTGCAACGGATTTGTAACAGCACTGTAAAGGCGCTCGGGCATTGGCCCCGGGCGCTTTTTTTATGCCCGCTTTTGTTACGAAAACGGCCGCTCGTTACCGAACTTTAACATTAGAATCCTAGTCAGCGCGGGGATTTTTTGCTGATTAGGCAGCTTTCCTGAACCTTTTGTGTCTATGAAGCTGAAGCCTTTGTTAATCACCACGCTCTGCCTGGCAGCGGCCCCGCTGTTCGCCCAGGACGAATCCCCTGTGAAGCAGGCGAAGAGCAAACTCGATAAGTGGGTCGAGACCCAGCAACTCATCTCCGAGGAGAAAAATGAGTGGGCGGTCGAGAAGGGAATCCTGGAGGACACGCGCAAGCTGCTGCAGGACGAACTCGAAATGCTTGATACTAAGATCGAGCAGCTTGAGTCCGACTCGACTGAGGGTGACAAGGAGCGCGACGGCCTCTTGCTGGAACGTGTCGAGTACATGCGTGCGCAGAACTTTCTGGAGGAGTCGGTTCGCGGCCTGGAGCAGAAGCTGCTCACGCTTACGCCGGAGTTTCCGGTGCCGCTGCGCAAGAGCCTAGACACCTTTGTCGTGCGTATCCCGACGGACCCGAAGAAGGCGAACGTCTCGCTCTCCGACCGTGTGCTGAACGTGGTCGGTATCCTCAGCCAGACCGAGCGCTTTAACCGCGACGTGCATCTCTATGGCGAGACCGAGAAGATGGGCGAAGGCGAGCCGCGCCAGGTCTGGCGGGTGTACTGGGGCCTGGCGGGCGCCTACTACGTGGACGACCAGGGCAAGCTCGCCGGTATCGGCGCAGTCGGCGACGAGGGGTGGACCTTTACCCCCGCCAACGAGCTTGCGCCCCAGCTTGCGCTCCTGCGTGGGATCAAGGAAGGGACCGTGGACGCGATTACCTTCATCCCGCTTCCGGCCAGCATTCAGTAAACATTTTCGCTTTAAACTTTCTTCCTGATATGAACCCGTTCAAGTCATTTACCGCCGGTCTGCTTGGTCTGCTGGTTGTCACTTCCGGTCTGTGCGCGCAGCAGGACTTCAATGCGGTCGGCGCGGGCGTCGATGCGGACCTCAAGGCCGCTCAGCAGCAGCTCGCCGACCTGCGCGAGCAGATCGCGCAGGAGAAGATCCCCCTCGCCCGCGAGATCAACGAACTGGAAAAGCAGGTGCTGCAAAAGACCCGCGAGGCCGAGCGCCTGCTCAAAGTCAGCGACAGCCGCACCATCGCCTTGGGTGATTTGCGTAAGCAGGTTAATTCGCTGCGCGACACCAACAAGTATATTTCCGACCGGCTGACGGAATTCGTCAACAGCCTCAACTCGCAGATGTCAGTCAGCGAGCGCCAGCACTACGGCGCGGTCCTCGACGCGGCCAAGAACGCTCCGGTCGATGTCAACCTGAGCGAAGAGGACAAGCTGGGCAAGCAGCTTGATGTCGTGGACATGGCATTGGACCGACTGGACGACCAGATCGGCGGCTTTGTCTTTGAGGGCTCGGCGCTCTCGCCTGAAGGCGTGCTCAAAGAGGGCAAGTTCGCCATCTTTGGCCCGTCACTGTTCTTTTCCTCCAACGACGGCAGCGTCGTCGGTCTGATCGAAGACCGCTCCAACGTGGCCGACCCGGTCGTGGTGGACGTGCCGGTCAACTTCAACGCGGGCCTGACTGACCTCATCACCACCGGACAGGGCGTGGTCGCCGCCGACCCTTCTGGCGGCAAGGCGATCAAGGTTGAGAAACAGCGCGAGACATATTTCCAGCACATCCAGAAAGGGCAGATCGTTGGTTACGTGATTATCGGTTTGGGCCTGCTCGCGCTTATGTTGGGGCTGTTCAAGGTTGCCGAGATCGGCAGCTTCGCCACGACTAAAAAGAGCGACGTGCAGGAGACGCTCGATCTCCTCGCCACCGACAACCAGGCCGAGGCTCTCAAGCGCGCCGAGCGCATCAAGGGCGAGGCCGGAGAAATGCTGGTCGAGGGCGTTGCCCACTTTAAGGAAAAGCGCGGCGTGATCGAAGAGCTCATGTTCGAGAAGATCCTCAAGGTGCGACCGCGTCTGGAGCGTTTCCTTCCCTTCCTGGCCATCACTGCTGCGGCTGCTCCGCTGCTCGGGCTGCTGGGGACGGTCATCGGGATGATCAAGACCTTTAACCTGATTACCATTTTCGGCACGGGCGATGCCCGTTCGCTCTCGACGGGGATTTCCGAGGCGCTCGTCACGACCGAGCTGGGCCTGACTGTGGCCATCCCGATCCTCATTCTGCACGGGCTGCTCTCGCGCTATGCCAAGCGCAAACTCGCCTCGATGGAGGAGAGCGCCGTCTCCTTCGTCAACGGCATCAGCACGATGAAGTAAATCCTCCGCTGTAGCGAAATATGGATACAAACGAAACCATCCGGCAGATACTGACCATCTGGGCCAACGGCGGCTGGGTCATGTACCCGCTGGCGCTGCTCTCGGTGTTGCTGTACGCCACGGCGTTTCAGACCCTGCTCTACCTGCGCGGGACCAACCTGGGGCGCTTCGATGCGGACAAGTGGAACGCCTGGGTGCGCGAGCCCGAGTCCGGCGAAGGCCGGGTGGGGGAAATCCTTCGCTATGTGCTGGGCGGAAAGATGACGCAGAAGAGTATCCGCAACCGCTTCGACGAGGTGCGTATCTCCATGATCGGTATGATCGAGCGGCGCACGGTTTTCGTCTCTTCGCTGGTGGCGACAGCTCCGCTCATGGGACTGCTGGGCACGGTCATCGGCATGTTGCTGACCTTTGCCGCGCTCTCGCAGGGCGGAGGCAGCGACACAGCCGGAATGGTGGCCGACGGTATCCGCAAGGCGCTCATCACGACGCAGACTGGGCTGACCATCGCGTTGCCGGGAGTGTTTTTTGTCATGGTGATCCGCCGTAAACGCCACTCCATCGAGGCCCACATCGCCCGGCTGGAGAGCATGACCCTTTCCCAACTCAAAGTCGAATAACGTCATGGCTATCCGCAGCAGATTTCAGCAAGACGAGGGGACACCGGAGATCAACCTGTCTCCGATGATCGACTGTATCTTTATCCTGTTGATCTTTTTCATCGTGACCACGGTTTTCGTCGAAGAGGTCGGTCTCAATGTGAACAAGCCGCAGGCCTCGTCCTCCATGTCGATGGAGGATAAGGAGAGCGTCTCCATCGAGATCACCAAGGGTGACGAGATCCTGCTCGACGGGGCGGAGATCCAGCTTGCCTCGCTCGGGGCGCGTATCCACAGCGCCATTACACGCGACGAGGAAATCCCTGTCACGATCACGGCCAACAAGAACTCCAGCCAGGGTATTTTCGCCCAGGTGTGGTCCGTCGCTCACCAGTCCGGGGCGAAAAACCTTTCCTTCACCACCACGAATTAAGCAGCCATGCCGCGCCCTACGATATCCGCCGAGCCGGAAGAGGAGATGGAGATCAATCTGTCTCCGATGATCGACTGTATCTTTATTTTGCTGATCTTCTTCATCGTGACCACGGTCTTTGTTGAAGAGACCGGGGTGGAGGTGGTCAAGCCCCGCGTCGTCGCCTATGACAAGCTGGACAAGAACAGCCTGCAGTTCGCCATCACCTCGGAGAACAAGGTTATCTACGGAGGCCAGGAAATCGGCGTCGGCGGGGTGGCTGTGCGAGTCAAACAGGCCATGTCTAAGGGGGATGTGCCCATTGATATTCAAGCGGACGAACGCGCCGACGTCGGCCTTTTTGACAAGGTCGTGACTGAGGCAAAGCTGGCTGGTGCCACACGCATCGCCTTCTCCAGCGCCCAGAACTGAGGAATGCTCCGCCATGCCTAAGATTTACCAGTCGCCCTCCGCGCGCAAGAACGCGCTCCTGAGCTTGTTTCTTGGGGCTGCCTTCAGCTTCTTTGTCTTCCTGCTCGTCCCGGTCACGCAGTTCATCGCGGACGTGGCCAAGGTAGAGAATGCCTACGAGGTCCAGCAGGCTTCGCTGCCACCGCCGGAAGAGTTCCAGTTCGAGGAAGAGGAGATCAAGGAGGAGGAAGCACCCGAGGAGGAGATTGAGCTGGAGCAGGAGCCGCCGAAGCTCACGCTCGACCAGCTCGAGCTGGCGCTCAACCCCGGTATGGGCGGCGACCTCGCCGGTGACTTCGCACTGCCGGGTTTTTCCGCCAGCAAGGGTGATCTCGACCTCAATGCCATCTACGAACTCGACGACTTGGACCAGAAGCCCCGCCCTGTTAAGCAGGTACGGCCGAAGTACCCGAGGCAGTTGGCCAGCCGAAAGGTTGAGGGTGTGGTGAAGCTCACCTTCGTCATCGATCAGAATGGCGATGTTATAGACATCAAGGTGGTTGATGCCACCTTTCCCGAATTCGGTGAGGCAGCGATGGCCGCCCTGCGTGAATGGAAATTTGAACCCGGTATGAAGAACGCCCAGGTGGTGAAGGCCCGGGGGAAATTGAGTATACCTTTTAGCATTAAATAACAGGAAACCTATGCGTCAGATAACGAAATACCTTGCCGTAGCGGCTTTTGCCGCGACTGCGCAGCAGGCGGTTTTTGCCCAGTTTCCCAGCGCGGAGTTTGAGCAGCAGTGGCAGCAGAAATGGACCGATGAGGCGTTTGTCTCGGCGTTCATTGACAGTTACGAGCCGCTGAAGGAGGTCGAGCCGCAGTTCGATAACAAGGACGAGATCAAGCAGGTGCAGGAAATGCGCGACCTCTTCCAGAGCAATCCTCAGGCCGCGGCTGACCGCCTGAAGGAGGATCTCGATGAGGACGCCAGCGCGCCCTACCTGTTCCTCATTGGCACGCTGTACCTGACCGCGCAGCAGAACGATCAGGCCAAGGAGTTCTACAACCGGGCGCTGGAGAAGTACCCGAACTACCGCCGCGCGCACAAGAACCTCGCCCTTGTTTATCTGCAGGATCAGGAGCTGGACAAGGCGCTAAAACACTTGAGCCGCACGATTGAGCTGGGTGAGAAAGACGGGCGTCAGTATGGGCTGCTCGGTTACATTTACCTGAGCATGGGGGACCCTTTTGCAGCCGAGGCGGCTTACCGCCAGGCGATTCTGGCTGAGCCCGACGTGATGGACTGGAAGCTGGGTCTGGTGCAGGCGCTGCTGGGGATGGAGAAGTATGACGACGCCAACGCGCTCATCGAAACGCTGATCGAGAAGAATCCCGGGAACGATACGTTCTGGCTGCTTCAGGTTAACGCCTACCTCGGCTCCGGCCAACCGGAGAGGGCGATTGCGAATCTGGAAATGCTGCGCCGGATGGGTAAGCTCAAGCCCGCCAGCCTCAAGCTGCTAGCCGACATCTATATGAACCAGCAAATGCGCGAGCAGGCGCTGGAGCGCTACACGGAGTTGATGCAGGCCGACGCCTCGGGGCAGTTTCTGCCGACCATGCTGAACATCGGCGAACTACTTGTTTATTCGCAGGACTTTGACCGCGCCATCGGCATGCTCGACACGATCGAGTCTCACTACGCTTCCAGTACGCCCGAGGACAAGATCAAGATTCTGAACCTGAAGGCCAAGGTGGCCCGTGCCACGGGTGACTCCGAACTGGCGCAGGAGACATTGACCGAGATTATCGCGCAAGATCCGCTCAACGGTGACGCTCTGCTGGAAATGGCCGCTATCCACCAGGAGAAGGGCAAAAAGGAAGAAGCAGTTTTTCTCTACGAACGTGCGGCCAAGGTTGATGGCTACGAGTTTAAGGCGCTGGTGCAGTACGCCCAGATGATGGTGAAGGAAAAGCGTTATGCCGATGCGGTTCCGCTGCTCAAGCGCGCGCTCACGATTAACGACGATCCGCGCATCGCCCGCTTTCTCGAAGATGTCGAGCGTGCGGCCCGCAATACATGATGACATCCGGCACAGCGTTAGCTCTATGTTCCGTGGGCATGATGCTGGCATGCGCATGCGCGCAGGCCGCTTATCCGGCGAGTCATGCCTTGCTGGAAGATTCTCCTTTTCTTCCTCCCGCCCGCAAGACCGGGATTTTGGCTCAGCCAGTGGCTGCATCAATGACACCGGCGATGATCGAGCCGGAGATTTCTTTTCATGGGGTCATGCTCAGCGGTGGAGAATACCTGGTGAGCCTGCACAATAGCAAGACCGGCGAAAAACTCTGGCGCAGTCCCGGGCAGGACGTTTTCGGATACACACTGTCCGGATACGAACCAGCGGAGCATCGGCTGACGCTGAGTAAAGCAGGCCGTAACTATACACTGTGCCTGAGTAACATCGGCGAGATAAACCGCACGCTCGCACTCACCGGTCAGAGCCCACGCGAACATGAGGGGAAGGGCAGGGGGCTGGTCCGTTTTGAAAGCCTCAGTCCGCAGGAGCAGAAAAAGTATTACGACCCGTCCTATGTTTCCTTGCTCGAAGAGCGCGGGATCGAAGTGCCTGCGGCTTTGCGGTCGGGCAGCGGCGGGAGCGCTTCGCATGGCAAGGGCTCATCTCAGAATGCCGGGAGTGTCGTGAGTATGGCGGATGCGCAGATGCGTACCTCACGGGCGGTAGAGGGGAAGCGCGAGCCGCGGTCCTATCAACGGTTTCCTACGCCTCGGGTAAATACCAGCCACACCAGCGCAGAACGCGCCGAAATGGCCAAGGCCGCCCGCGGCAGTTCATAAATTTGGAAGGCATCTATTATGAAGACGCGACTATTGACTTTTGTTTTATCGCTGAGCGCGGTCGGGATGAGCTTGTCCGCGGACGCGGAGACTGTTTCTGCCGATCCCTTGTACCAGGAGATCGCGGTACGCTCGGAGTGGTGGCCGGAGCGGGTCAAGCTGACTGAGGATGTGGCACTCTCAACTGAAAAGGGGACGACGACTTTGAAAAAAGGCCGTCCGGCGATTTTTGTAGCTCCGGTCGAAGATGGCGCGTGGATCGACTTCGGCAACTACGGCGTGATCAAAGTGCCGTATGCCTCCACGGATATTGCCGAGAGCGTCGCGCGAAACAAGCACGATCGCGACTGGCAGAGCGCGGGTAACCTCAGCGTGCAGTTGAGCAACAAATTCTTTTGGCCTGAGAGCCTGCAACAGATTTCCCCCTGGACGTTCAAGGATGCCGACTACCTGCTGATCAGTTATCTGGACCTGGGCTCGGAAGTGGCTGCCTCGGCGCAGAGAGCCCTCGTCGCTTCCCACAGTGAGTTGGAGGAGCGATGCCCGCGGCTATTTTTTGTCACGATCGCGCTCGACCCTGCCAAAGACGAAATGATGAAGGATCTGGCCGCCTCGGGCATTAGCTGGCCGGTCATGTTCTTCCACATGAGCGCAGGTTACGTGAACGCTCTTCATCACCAGCCACTCAATCCGACCGCTGTGCTGGTGGACAAGAACGGCCGCGTGCTGGCCCGGTGGGGAGCCGATGAAATAGAGGCTGGTTCATTTTCTGCCAATGTCGAGCGTGCTGTGGAGGGCGACCTTTCATTGCGTGAATCACTGAAAAACTGACCTAAGTTTTGACCGTATAAAGCCCCGGCGGAAGCCTCTCTTGCCGGTTTAAAAAGATTTTTATTATATGAAATTACGCCGTAACTATGGGTTTGAAAACCTGAAGTATCGCAAGGTTGCCGCCATGCTATCGGGCTTGCTGATGCTTGCCGCCGGGTGTTCGGTGACGGTGGCGCAGGATGAGGATAAGTCGTCTGTGCAGGCGGATGATAACTGGGGTGACTTTACTCTAGAGGACGCTGGTCCGGAAAAGCGTCCGGCCTCTACTGTGCCTGCGGAGGAAATTCCCGAAGGCATCGGCAGTATCGGCGGCCAGGTTTTCGATACTGAGACGGCAGGAGTGGTCGAAGGTGTTACGGTGACGCTCACATGGCCGGAGCAGGAGGGGATCGAGCAGGGGACGGAAGTCGCCCGCCAGCAGACCGTGGCCACGGATGAGCGCGGCGTTTACGGCATCAAAGATGTTCCCTCGGGCGTCTATTCGCTGTCCTTTTTCAAAAGCGGTTACAAGATCAAGGAAGTCATCGACGTAAAGGTTTATCCCGACGAGGTGACGCGTGCGGACGCGGCGCTGGAGGTCAAGCCGGTCGGTTTCAGTGATGACATTTTTGACTTCGGGGAGTTCGCGGTCGAGTTCCAGTCGCTCGACAGCACGCGTGACATGCTGGAGGATCTCAAGCGCCAGTCGCCCGGTACGATCGACTTTTTGACCTCGGAAGATTTTGCGAAGTTCGGCGGTTCCGATCTGGCGAGCGTCATCCAGCGCATGCCCGGCGTTACGGTGGTCGAAGGGCAGTTCGCCGTCGTTCGCGGCCTGGGTGACCGCTACAACAGCACCTTGCTCAATGGTCTCCCTGTGCCCAGTCCCGACCCGGTGCGTCAGGGGATGCAACTCGACCTGTTCCCCACCTCAATGATCGAGAGCGTGGTCACACAGAAACAGTTCCTGCCAAACCTGCCGAGTAACTCTTCGGGCGCGGCCTTCGACCTGCAGACCAAGGCCTACGCGGAGGAAACCACCGTCTTCTTCAAGGGTGGTTTTCGCTTTAACACGAACGCCACCGGCACTTACCTGAAAAGCCCGAGCGCCACCTTCAACGACAACCTCGCCGATGGTGCCAACTCGCGCCCGCAGGCTCCGGCGAGCAGCACTTCTACTGTGATCGTGAACAGCGCCTCAAAGCAAGTGGTGCCGATTGAAACGACTGCGCCCATCGGCCTGACGTTTTCAGCCGGGGCCAGTGGGACCTTTGAGGTGAACAACCGCAAAATGGGACTGATTTTCTCCAGTGCTTACAACAGCGACTACGGTACGGCGGAGGGCTACCAGCAGAAACGCTATGCCTCCAACTCCTCCTTTATTCGCATCCCTTTTCCGCCCCCCGGACGCCTGGTAGGCGCTCCCGGGTCCCTCTATAATTACGAACTCGGCGCGAGCGACCTGCGCTATGACTTGACCGAGTCTGACGCCGAAGTCCTGATTGGCATTCTCGCCGGTGTCGGCTATGAACTCGATCCCGAGGGTGACAACCGGGTGGACTTCACTTTCCTGATGAGTCAGAGCGGCAACGACTTTGTCCAGTCTCTGAAAAATGGTTACCTCCCCGCCGGGTTCGCCGGCAGTTCCAACACGGACCGTGGCTTTGGCACGCCGGGGGCCGGTACCGGGGTTGACAATATCATCGGGCGCGGGGGCGCGGACACAAACACGGTCTTCACCGACGTCATTTCCTACGAGCAGCGCGAGCTCTACACCTATCAGTTGGGCGGACGGCACGTGCTCGACGAGCTGGACGACCTCAAGCTCAACTGGGGGGGCACGGTCAGCTCGACCACGAGCAACACCCCGCATGAGACCGTGGCCAACTACCTTTACGATAATTCCACGGACCAGTATTTCTATACGGATTCGAACTTCATCGGCGACGCCATTCCGTTTATTCAGGAAACCTGGCGCGATATTTCCGAAGATCAATACGGGGCACGCATGGACCTCGAATACGACTGGAAAGACAAAAGTTCGGATTGGCTCAGCGGTAAGTTTTCCGTGGGTGGTTTCTGGGCTCAGGCCAGCCGCAGCGTTGATCAGGTTGATACGGACATCGATTTGAAAACAACCGTATCCGGAAATACAAAGCAGGATGTGGTGGACAAGGTGTTGAATGCATCGACTGCCAATGGTGCCGCCCGTTATTCCTGGGCGGAAACCAGCCGTGATATCGGTGCGGGCTACCTGATGGCGCAGTTCAATCTCACGGAGAATGTGCAGATCACGGGGGGCGCCCGCTTTGGGAATCTCCGCCTGAACAGTAACGGCTACTCCGAGCTGAATGCGCTGACGACGTTGACGACACTGCTGGCCCAGTCCCTGAAGACCAACCCGAACATCTATAATGGCGATCTGCTAGGCTTTGATACGACACCGACGGGAGGCCTCACCCGTGATCAGGTGATCGCGCAGCAGTTGGCCGAGGGCGGACGGATCAACCAGAACTTTGCCCTCCCGGCTGCCACCGTAAATGTGGACGTCACCGAGCAGGTTTCCTTCATGGCTGGGTATTCGCAGACATTGGCGCAGCCGTCGTTCCGTGAGTTGTCGCCGTATTTTTCGCGTGAGTTGGGGACGGGGGACATCGTCGTGGGCAACCCGCTTCTGCAAACCTCGGAGGTGGAGAGTTTCGACCTCGGGGTGGAGTACCGCCCCTGGGAGGGAGCCATTATCGGCGTGGGTGCTTTCTATAAGACGGTCGAGAACCCGATCGAGCAAATCGCCATCTACGATAAAAATACCAACACGACCGTGATGACCTACTTTAACAACCCGAACACGGCTCGCCTCAAAGGAATCGAGTTCCAGTTTGGGACAGACTTCGCATTCGTTGCGGACGAGTTGGAGTATTTTTCCTTCGGCATGAACTTTGCCTACATCGATGCCAAAGTAGCCTTCCCGGATGAGGTTCGGATGACCTACATCAACACGATCAACGGCAACAGCCCGAACGCTGGGACCACCGACGGGCAGACCATCACCTTGCGTAATATGCCCAACGACCGCCGGCTGTTCGACCAGCCCGAGTACATCGTCAACGCCAACGTCACCTATAATAATCCGGACTGGGGGACGGCTGTCACGCTTTCGATCTTCGCGCAGAGCGATGTGCTCACGACGGTGGGCTCGGGGGCGGACCTGAGCATCGACCAGTATTCGGCACCTTTCTACACACTGGATCTGACTATCAGCCAGAATATCACGGATAATCTTCAGTTCCAGTTCAGCGTCAGCAACCTGACCGATACTTCCCGCAGCATCATTTATTCGCAGGAGATGACGAA
This sequence comes from Ruficoccus amylovorans, assembly GCF_014230085.1. NCBI lineage: Bacteria > Pseudomonadati > Verrucomicrobiota > Opitutia > Puniceicoccales > Cerasicoccaceae > Ruficoccus > Ruficoccus amylovorans. The sequence continues at coordinate 175,161 of NZ_JACHVB010000034.1, forward strand.
CGAGACCATCTACGGCGAATCCGTCAAGATCGGGCAGACTTTCAAGTTCGCGCTGGAGTACACCTTTTAACTGCGGCGGGCAATTTGATCTGGAGCCGGGGCCGGGATTACGCAGCTCAGACTTGAAAAATTGATTATCAATGTAACGCAAATGTGACCGTGTGGCCATCGGTTTGCCATGCAAGCCCGTCATAATGCGGCCTGTTTTTCAACCCTGACAAACTCTGAACACTACTATGACCAAACAACTCACACTAGGCGCTACCGCCGTTGTCATGTCAGTCGCTTCGGCCTTTGCTGCGCCGATCGTGCTCGACCAAACGTACTCGGGCATTTCCTATGACAGCGGACGGAAGATGTATCTTCTGACCGCGGACGTCAACCTCCCCGCCAACGGAAACGATGGCTACATCATCGAAGGAAATCTCGTCGTGCCCGCGGGCATGACCCTGACCCTGCAGCCGGGCGTCATCATGCGCGGCCAGCCGGAGTTTGATCCTAATACCGACATCCCCGGTGCTCTGGTTGTTGCCCGTGACGGTACGCTGATCGCCGAAGGCACCGCCAGCAACCCGATCATCTTCACGACCGCTGCTGATACCAACCGCCAGCGCTGGCAGTCCGGTGACACTTTCCTGGACGCCGACCCGAAGAATAACCCGCTGCCTCCCGTCACCGTTGTTGACGCCGAGACCTCGTACGCCAACACCTCGCTGTGGGGAGCTGTTACGCTGCTCGGTAATGCGCCGACCAATCTCGGTATCAATGCTTCTGACGTGGGCTATGCTCCGTACACGACGCAGCCCGGACTCGGCATCATCGAAGGTTTTGGCATCAATGAGCCCGAGTTCGTATATGGTGGCAGCCAGCCCAATGACAGCTCTGGTTCCCTGCGTTACGTTTCGATCCGCCACACCGGTTCGACTTTCGGTAACGCCAGTGAGCAGCAGGGGCTGACCCTTGGCGCTGTTGGCTACGGCACTCAGCTCGAGTACATCGACATCTACTGCTCCTCGGACGACGGTATCGAGATCTTCGGCGGCACCGCAGCTTTGAAGTACCTCATGATCAGCTACGCCAAGGACGACTCCCTCGACCTTGACCAGGGCTACACCGGCTTTGTCCAGTTTGCCTTCATTCTCGGTAACGGCTTGGCTGGTGATACCGCCGCGCTGCTCGGACCGGCCAGCCTGGCTGAATGGGACGGCGACGACGTGGGCGAGCCCGGCAATAACCTGAACACGGTTAACGGCGCTCCCTTCTCCAGCCCGACCCTGTACAACATCACCTTCTTCGGTGGCAACAGCCGGACCTTCAGCGACGGTGCGATCCTGCGCCTGCGCCACAACTTCGGCGGCAACCTCTACAACTCCATCGTTGCCTTCGCCGAAAACGGCCAGAACGGCCTGGTCAAGGTCCTCGGCTCCGACAACTACAATGTTGATGGCTCCAACACACCGCACGCCGCCATCCTCTATGGCTACCCGAACCCGAGTGCCACGGAACAGGCTGCTGCCGGTACCCTCAACATTGCCGGTACGCTCTTCTGGAAGGTCGGTGACAGTGTCGCTGCCAATGTAGCTGCCAACGACACCACGCTGGAAATCCTCACCAATAATGCCACCTCCGGCGTGACCGGTATCACCTGCCCTGGTGCCTTCGGTAACGTGGTCGCCAACTCCGGCGCCTCCAATCCGTTCTTCGGCCAGACCGGCAACGCTGCCGACGCCAACGACCAGACCACCGCCAATGGTGTCAATCCGGTTCCGCTCTCGGCTACCGCGGTTGCGGCCACTGTCGGATACACAGGTACCTTCTTCGACGAAGTGACCTACAGCGGTGCCTTCGCGCCGAGCTTCTACACCCCGCTCTACACCAACGGATGGACCGCCATGAATGCTCGCGGCATCCTCGTCAATTCGGGCCTTTAATCCTGGTCGAATTACAATTGTTAATAAACAAATCCTGATGCGCAGGGGAGGTTATCCCTCCCCTGCGACAACATAAAAATCTATGAAAAAAATCCTTCTCGCGACAGCCATCTTTGGCGCCGCTTCTCTGCTGAACGCGGATATCCTGGTTGGCTTTTCCTTCAACGGTATGAGCAATGGCGGAAACAGCAGCTTTGCTGTGGGCGACATTTCTGATATCACCGGTGACACCGATGCCGCTGATACTGGCGGCTTTCAGGGTACCTCCAACGGTAGCCTTTATTATGGAGGCACGAATGGTTCGAGTAATTTCAATATGACGGGCGGTTTCCCTCCCGGCACTGCAGGTTACGAAGCATTCAATCTCCCGCAGAACAATATCCTGTCCGACCGTGTTGGTGCGCCGAATCTGAACCAGTACACGACTCCGTCTTCACTGTTGTTCTACAATACGCCGTTCGGTGACGCCAGCGGGAGCACGTTTGTCATTGAGATCAATGGCCTGAGTGAAGGTGTTTACTCGGACATCGTTCTGAGCTATGCCGCCGCTAATCAAACTGGTACAGGCAGCTCCACTATCCTCTGGGAAGTGAGCTACACCAGCTTTGACAGTGGCTTCTCCTCGATCAGTGAAGACACCGTCACCAGCACGATTGCCGATGGTGGTACGGGCCAGGCCTTCTCCCATAACGTTTCCGGCAGCGGTTCTTCCGTCTGGATTCGCGGGACGGTTGACAACATCGTCCTGGGTAACCCTCTGATGCTGGACAACATCCTCATCTCGGGTAACGTCGTGCCGGAGCCCTCCACCTACGCGGCTATCGCTGGTGGTCTCGCACTCGCCTTCGTGGCCCTGCGCCGCCGTCTGCGCAAGTAGTAGAGGACAAGGTTTTAAGAATACTGCACTGCTTTCATGCAAAAGCGCCTCCCGGTCGGGAGGCGCTTTTTTGTGACCGGGTAAGACCGGTGACGTGTATTCAAAAAGTATGACGTTAATTTGCTCAGACGGGAACGGGAGCGGCGATGGAGGCCAGGTCGAGCACGGTGTGGCTGACTTTGCCCGCGTTGAGTGCCTCCATGTCGTCGAGTTGGCCGTCGGGGGCGGGTTCGCGTTCGACCTTGTTGAAGCGGAAGGAGCTGTCTCCGGCTTTTGCGAAAAGCGAGTGCATCGGCATAGGGGAGGGGATCGTGCGCACAACTTCGCTGTCGGCGAAGGTGCGCCGGGGGAAGTTGATGTTGTGCACGGTGGGGGAGGCGGGCTTTTGCCCGACGAGAGAGAGGGCGATCTTCGTGCTCAAGGCGGCGGCGCAGCGGACGGAGTCGGCCATTTCGCCTTCGGCGCGGCCGTGCTTTTCGCGGATGGCTTCGAAGTCCACCTGCGGGATGACATGGGAAAAGGCGACGGCGGGCAGCCCCCAGAAGGCCCCCTCCATTGCCCCGGCCACGGTGCCGGAGGAGAGGATGAGCGGCAGGCAGGCGTTGTAGCCCAGGTTGATGCCGGAGCAGACCACGTCGGGCTTACGTTCGCCCATGAGGTGTCCGAGGGCGATGTTTACGCAGTCGCTGGGCGTGCCGTCGAGTGCGTAGGCAGTGCAGCCGAGAGTTTCGTTTTCGGCGATGTGGACTTCGCGGCGCCGGCTCATGGCGCGGCCGATCCAGCTCTGCTCACCCATCGGGGCGGCCACGACCACCTCAAAATCGTTCTGCATCGCCTCGACCAGCACCCGCAGGAACCAGGAGTCGATGCCATCGTCGTTCGTAATCAGTGCAAGCGGTTTGGACATTGGGTTATTAATTCAAAAAAAGGCAGATTAGTCCAGCAACACCGCCCAGAATAAAGCAGGCAAATCCAATGAGTCCCAAACGTTTTTCTGTTTTGCCCGAAGAGACTAGAGATTGATCGTTTGATTGGAGTTCTTCGTGACTGATGTTACCCTGAAAGAATTCCGAGACGTCATTCTGCCAATTCTTGAACAGTTTGGCGCATGAAAAATATGCGTATGCAACCAGGCATCCACTTAGAATGATGCCGATAAAGAACAATAATAGAGATGTAATGATCAGCCAACTGTAGAAAATGTTGTTCGCAGCGCCAATGAAGCTCAACGTAGTAATCGCTCCACCAGAATTCGTTACCATTAGGTATTTAATCGATTCTTTACCCCATTCTTTCTCCAACTCATAGAGTTGTTCCCATCTTGTCTCTATTTGGATTTTTCTTTTTTCCCACTCGATGTGTTTTTCTGCTGTCATACATAATGGCTTTTATAAATATCCTTTATTGGCAAAAGAAAAATCCCGGTTCCTTGCGGAACCGGGATTTGCTAAAGAATGTTGCCTGTGGATGGCAGTGTCCCTCGCGGGATAGGAGCCTTTTGGCTCCGTAAGGGCAGAGCCCTTCAATGCCACTAGGTGCAACCTAGTCGCGGCGGCGGCGGTCGCCACGGTCGCCACCACGGCCTCCGCGATCACCACCACGGCCACGTCCGCCACGGTCGCCGCGATCACCACGGTCACCGCTGCGCTCGGGCTTGGGCTTGGGCTCGTAGGGGATGCCCTGGGCTTCGGCGAGGGCGGCGCGGCGGCTCAGGCGAACCTTGCCACGGTCGTCACGACCGATGCACTTGACCACGATTTCGTCGCCAACCTTGCAGACGTCCTCGACCTTTTCGACGCGGAAGTCGGCCAGCTCGGAGACGTGGACGAGGCCTTCCTGGCCGGGGAGGCATTCGACGAAAGCGCCGAACTCCTTGGTCGAGCGGACGATGCCCTTGTAGGTCTTACCGTCTTCGATTTCGGCGGTGACCATTTCGACTTCCTTGACGGCGCGGGCCATGCTCTCGCCATCGGTGGCGAAGACGTTGACGCGGCCGCTGTTGTCTTCGGCGATGTCGATCTGCGCGCCGGTGATTTCGGTGATGCGCTTGATGTTCTTGCCGCCGGGGCCGATCAGCATGCCGATCTTTTCCGGGTCGATCTGGAGGGTTTCGATGCGCGGGGCATGTTCCTTCAGCTCGGAGTTCGGGCTGGCGATGGCGGCGGTCATGACGCTCAGGATCTTGTCGCGGGCGATCTTGTTGCGCTTGATCGCTTCCTTGGCGATTTCGAAGGGCAGACCGTGGATCTTGAGGTCGAGCTGGAAGCCGGTGATGCCTTCGCTCGTGCCGCAGATCTTGAAGTCCATGTCACCGAAGTGGTCTTCGGCACCGATGATGTCCGTCAGGATGACGTGCTGGTTGATCTTGCCGTTCTCGTCGGTCTTGGTGACGAGGCCGCAGGAGATCCCGGCGACGGGCGCGGTGATCGGCACGCCGGCGTCCATCAGGGCGAGGGTGCCGCCGCAGACGGAGGCCATGGAGGTCGAGCCGTTGGACTCCATGATGTCGGAGACCACGCGGATGGCGTAGGGGAACTCGTCCTCGGGCGGGAGCACGGGCAGGAGCGAACGCTCGGCCAGCGCGCCGTGACCGATCTCGCGGCGACCGGGGCCGGTGAAGCGGCCGGTTTCGCCGACGGAAAAGGGCGGGAAGTTGTAGTGCAGGATGAAGGACTTCGAGCGGGGACCGCCGGTGAGGCCGTCAAGCTCCTGGGTGTCGCGGGTGGTGCCGAGCGTGACATTGACGACGCTCTGGGTCTCACCGCGTTGGAAGAGGGCGGAGCCGTGGACGCGCGGGAGCACGTCGGTCTCGCAGGAGATGGCGCGCAGGTCCTCGGGGCCGCGGCCGTCAACGCGCTTGCCGGAGTCGAGGATGTTCTGGCGGTAAACTTCTTCCTGAAGAACTTCGAAGGCCATCGCGATCTGGTTCTCGTCGAAGTTTTCTTCGCCGACCTTTGCCTTCACAAACTCGGCGGTGCTTTCCTTGAGGGCGTCCACAGCGGCCTCGCGGTCCTGCTTCTTGTCCTGGAAAACGGCTTCGGCGAGTTTGCCGGCTGTCTGTTCGCGGCACATGTCGAGGATTTCGGGCTTGGCGTTGTGCAGCTCGAATTCCTTCTTGGCCTTGGCCACCTGGGCGGCGAGGTCCTTCTGCGCGGCGATGATGGGCTGGATGGCCTTGTGGGCGAACTCCAGGGCCTCGACGAAGCGCTCGTCGGTCATCTGGTCGGCCGAGCCTTCGATCATCATCATTTCGTTTTCGTTGCCGACGTAGATGAGGTCGAGGGTGGATTCAAACATCTGCTCGTTGGTCGGGTTGACCACGAACTCGCCGTCGATTTCGCCGAGGCGGATGCAGCCGATGGGGCCGTTCCACGGCACGTCGGAGCACATGAGGGCGGCGGAAGCGCCGTTGACCATGAGGATGTCCGGTTCGTTGACCAGGTCGGTGGTCATGAGCATGCCGATGACCTGGACTTCATTGAGGAAGCCCTTGGGGAAGAGCGGACGCAGGGGACGGTCGCAGAGGCGGGAAGTAAGGATTTCCTTTTCCGAGGGGCGACCTTCGCGCTTGAAGTACCCGCCCGGGAAACGCCCGGCGGCGGAGAACTTTTCGCGGTAGTCAACCGTCAGGGGGAAGAAGTCCTGGCCGGGCCGCATGGAGTTGGCGGCGGTGGCGCTGACGAAAACTTCCGTTTCCCCCAGAGAGATGGTGACGGCACCGCTGGCCTGCTTGGCGATGGTGCCCGTCGAGATCGTGATTCCGAGGTCACTGGCTGTGACCGAGTATTTTTGCTTCATAGGATTGTATCTTATTCTTGGATATGCCGGGGACGGGTCGGACGTCGTAGCGCCGGCATGACGCTTAGGGTTTGTTCAGGGCCGGGTCCGCAGGCTCGGAAGCGCACGGGCCTGCCCCAAAAGTGATAAAAAAGCCGCCCGAACATGCGTTGGGCGGCCTTTGCTGGGACTAGCGGCGCAGACCGAGGCGGGCGATGAGCTCGTTGTACTTGTCGAGCTGGGTCCGCTTCAGGTAGTTGAGGAGCTTTCTGCGGCGCGAGGTCATGGCGATCAGCCCGCGGCGCGAGTGGAAGTCTTTCCGGTGCGTGCGCAGGTGGTCCGTGAGGTGGGCGATACGGGCCGTCAGAAGCGCAACCTGCACTTCGCACGAGCCGGTGTCCTTTTCGTGGACCTTGTATTCTCCGATAACCTTGTTTTTGTCTACAGCTTCAGCCATTTGATGTTTTTCTATTGCACGACGCCTGGACCGCTCGAAGGAGGGTCGTACTTCCAGCCACTCGCCGGGAGTACCGTTAACAGCGCCCGTGGGCGCTGGGCCGCGGAAGCGGGCGAACGAGCCGCCGACTTCTAACGCAAAGGCAAGGAGCATGTGGTTTTACCGGCGGCTTTCAAGGACTTTTTTCGCGCCCCTTGCGCCCAGGAAGTGGCTGGATTGGAGCGTTACGGAGAGTCGCCGCAGTCCAATTGGCCTGACCCGAAAGCTTTTCCGCGCCCAGGATTCCGGCGGGGCTTTCGGAACCCTGAGCGCGGACCGCATGCGTGCCTGCGGCCCGCTGACCAGCCCGAGGTTTCCTGTTCGGTACTACGGACCGGCTTATCATAGGAGAAGGATAACCGTATAATATTCCGCTTGGAGTATATATCTGTGGGATGCGCAATAAGGTTCTTGACCAAATGATTCGTGTGCGAATAATGGTGCGAACATATGCCGATTCCTGATTCAAAGGGCTTGCCGGAGGTTGAAATGCCGTCGGACGCAGGCCTGGAAACGCTGCCGCTGGTTCCCAGGGGGCGCTACGACCTGCGCATCCTGAAGTCGCTGCGGCGGATTATCCGCTCGGTGGACGTTTATTCGCGGCGGTTGGCGCACGAGCACGGCGTGACTGTGCCGCAACTGGTCTGCTTGCTTAAGCTCGACGAGTTGGGCGCGCTGACGCTGAAGGAGCTTTCGGAAGAGGTTTTTTTAAGTCCGAGCACGTTGGTGGGAATCATTGACCGGCTGGAGGCGCATGGGCTGATCGCCCGCCGCCGCTCGGTACGCGACCGACGCAAGGTCCGGCTCGACCTGACCGAAAAGGGGAGCGCCCTGGTAGCGGCTTCGCCTTCGCCGTTGCAGGACGGGTTGGCCCAGGGATTGGAGGGGTTGCCTGAGCTTGAGCGGGCCACCATCGCCCTGTCGTTGGAGAAAATTTTGGACCTGATGGAGGGCATGCCCGCAGTGGAGACGCACGCGGAGGCCGCCCCCATTTTGGAGACTCGCCCCGACCTCAAGGCCTGAGTGGCCGCGCCGGGCACGGGGACCGGCATATTTTTTGGGATTTATGACAAACACAGCCAAACAATTGAAACAAGACTACGGCGACGATCCGATCGCAGTTCGCGAAACCGGTAAGTACGTGGACGAGTACATCGGCGGCTTTGTTGAGAAGTGGGATGAATTGATCGACTGGGACCAGCGTGCCCAGTCAGAGGGCCGCTTTTTCATCGATCTGTTGAAGGAACGCGGTGCGAAAAAAGTTCTCGATGTGGCCACAGGGACGGGGTTCCACAGCGTGCGCCTGCTCAACGAGGGCTTTGAGGTGATCAGTGCTGACGGCACGCCCGCCATGCTCTCGCAGGCCTTCCGCAACGCGCGGGCCAACGGCCACGTCATGCGCACGGTGCAGGCCGACTGGCGCTGGCTCAACCGCGATGTCCACGGCAAGTACGACGCCGTCATCTGCCTTGGAAACTCCTTCACGCACCTGTTCTCGGAGCGAGACCGGCGCAAGGCGCTGGCGGAGTTTTACGCCGCGCTGCGCCACGACGGGATCCTCATTCTCGACCAGCGCAACTACGACATCATGCTCGATTCCGGGAGCAAGCCCCGCCACACCTACTACTATTGCGGGGAAAACGTGCAGGCCGAGCCCGAGCACGTGGACGAGGGGCTGGCGCGTTTCGTTTACCGCTTTCCGGACGGCTCGAGCTATAACCTGAACATGTTCCCGCTACGCCGGAACTATCTCGTCAACCTGATGCGTGAAGTGGGCTTCCAGACCGTAACCACCTATGGTGATTTCAAGGAAACCTACCAGCAGGACGAGCCCGACTTTTTCGTCCATGTGGCCGAAAAGCGCTACCCGAACGAAGAGGAGCCGTCATGAGCGAAGTTGTTGCCAAAACCGAGCAGTACTACGACAGCCGCGACGCGGATGAATTCTACTACCAGGTCTGGGGCGGGGAGGACATCCACATCGGGATGTACCATCGGCGCGAAGAGTCGATCTTCGAGGCCAGCCGCCGCACGGTCGAACGCATGTCTGCCCGGCTGGAGGACTACGTCGCCGGGAGCACGGTGGTGGACATCGGTTCGGGGTACGGTGGTGCTGCCCGCTACCTGGCCCGCGAAAAGGGGTACCGCGTCCATTGCCTGAACCTCAGTCGCGTGCAGAATACCCGCAACCGCCAGATGAACGACGAGCAGACCCTTTCGGTCCTGATCGATGTGGTGGACGGTAATTTCGAGGACATGCCTTTCAACGACGGGCTGGCGGATATTGTCTGGTCACAGGATGCTATCCTGCACAGTGGGGACCGTTTCCAGGTCTTCCGTGAGGTGGACCGCATCCTCAAGCCTGGCGGTCGCTTCGTTTTTACAGACCCAATGCAGAAAGGCGGAGTGGGCCGCGATGCCCTGCAACCCGTTCTGGACCGCATCCATCTGGACACGATGGGTTCCGTGGAGGACTACGACAGCTACGCCGAAAAACTGGGCTGGGAGAAGACCGGATTTGATGACCACAGTGACCAGCTTCCGATCCATTATCAGGCCGTGCTAAGCAATCTGGAGCAGCGTGAGCAGGAACTTGCCGACATGATTAACGCGGAGTACATTACGTCCATGAAACGCGGCCTGCGCCACTGGATTGACGCCGGGAATGCAGGTCTGCTGACGTGGGGAATCCTGGCCTACCAGAAGGGCAGAGGCTAAGATCGGTGGAGTCTGCACCGGGCGAAGCTGCCTTTCTTGAAAAAACCGGTAGCTCAGGAGCGGGCCGCATGCGTGCCTGCGGCCCGCTTGCCAGTACGATTAGCCATGGATGGTTGTTTTGTACTGGCGAGATTCCCTGAGGAACCTATTTTGTATGCTGTCTATCACGGGATTTTCCGAGGGTGGAAAGTCAAGTGGATGGGGACTTCCAGAAGGGGAACGAGTGCTTTTCGGGGTAATGATTATCTATCGGCCAGTTTAAGTATAATTTAAGAGCCCATTAGATAATTTGATGTAATGCAAAGTGCTTGCAGAACGCGCAGGCGCAAAGCCCCATACGGCCTGTCCATTTATAGCGTTTCAAAAAATACTGTAGCCACAGCCTTTGAATGGCTAAATGGCTAATTGTTAATTGTTGGATGCTGAACGTAGATAACAACAATTAGCCATTTAACTATTTAGCCATTCGGTTTTTGATCAACCGTTGAGGATGACGATTTCGTTGATTGTGTGGCAGCCGGGCAGCGCCTGAATCTTGCGGAGGATGCGGTTTTGATTGAACTGAAGCTCCTGCCGGATGACGGGGCTGCCCGCGAGGATAATCAGCTTGCGGCCCTGGACGAGCCGCTGCGGGCGGCAACGGTGGGCGGTGCGCTCGCCGACAACGTCTTTCCAGTTGGCCATGATGACATCTTCAATGTTGTCCTTCCCGATCTGGTAGCGTTCGAAAATCACCTCGACCAGGTTGTCCAGGGTGGTGGCGCTGCGCATCTTGGCCCGGCTGCGCCTGGCGGGGATGCCGCGCAGGCTGGCGATAAGGTCTTCGATGTCGGGCCGGAAGTGCACGCGTATACAGAAGCGGGTTTAGGGCTGGGGCGCAAGTCTGGCCATCAGTTCGGGCAAACCTTCCAGGTGCAGTACGCCGGGGGTGGGATCGCCGCGCTCGTCGGTGAAGGCCCGTTGACGCCCGACCTGGACCGCCCGCCAGCCCGAGGCCAGCGCCCCGGCAATGTCCTCGTGCGGGGTGTCCCCGATGTGGAGCAGGTGGGCCGGTTCGGCCTGGAGGGCCTCCTCGGCGGCAGCAAACATTTTTCGGTGCGGCTTGCCAGCGCCGACGACGGAGGACAGCACCACGGCGTCGAAAAAGCCGTCCAGCTCCAGTTCGCGCAGGAGTCGCAGGAGGCGTTCGTCGTTGTTGGAGAGGATGCCGAGCCGGTAGCCGCGTCCGCGCAGCCGGGAAAGGATCTCGCGCACCCCGGGAAGCATCCGCCAACTGGAGGGGCGGGCGTAGCCCTCCCAGAGATAGTCAAAAAGCGCGGGCAACTTTTCCGGTGGGCACAGACCCGCGAAGGTAAGTGCTACGATTTCTTGCCAGCCTTCGCGGTTGAGAATACCCCCGCGCGGCCCGGCGTTGACCTGCTTGAAGGCCGCCGCGAAGCGAGCCTGAAGCTCTTCCGCCCGGGCCTCGCCGCCGAACTTCTCCAGTGCCGCCGCGTAGGATTCGCCCACCGAGGGGTGGGGCGAGAGCAGCGTCCCGGCAACGTCGAAGGTAATGGCGCGAATGTCGCTAAACATGGCGGCCAAGGGTAACGCCGCTTCCGGCACTTGACGAAGCTAAATCGTGGCCGGGGTCTTATCCGCGTCCCAGAATGTGAATGATTTTAACAGGAAGGTCGGGAAGAACAGAAAGAAAAGGTCTGTGGCGCACATTCCCGTTCTTCCCGGTCTTCCTGTTAAATATCCTTACGGTGGAGAAATGAATGTGTGCTACCGGTGTGCGTCCACCCCGTGCTCGCAGCGGATGCGGCCCGAGTCGAGGGTTTGCTGCAGGCGGGCCTTGTTGGCGGCGTAGTCGTCGCGGGGGAGGAAGGGATGGTTCAAGTGCAGCAGGACGGCCCGCCCGTGCACGAGCAGCCGGTCGCGGCCGAGGTGGTAGAGCCGGGCGGCCAGGTCGGAGTCTTCCGCGCCCCAGCCCTCGAAGGATTCATCGTAGCCGTTGACGGCGAGCAGGTCCTCGCGCCAGAGGCCGAGGTTGCAGCCGAGCACGCCGTGCAGTTCGCGGTTGCGTTTGATCTTCGGGACGGGCAGGCGGATGGCCTTGAAGCGACCCGAGATTTTCCCCGTCCAGAACAGCTTCCGTGCGCTGGCGCGGCCGTCGAGGAAGGCGGGGACGGATTTCTCGTCCAGAAAGGTGCGTCGGCCCTGTACGAAACAGCCTTCGCGGGCCAGCCCCTTGTGGTCGGCCACGAAGCGTTTGCCGGGGATGCAGTCCCCATCGATGAAGACGAGGTAATCGCTGGTGGCGCGGGCGATGGCAAGGTTGAGAATGCGCGAGCGGCGGTAGCCCTTGTCTGCCTGCGAGCAGTGGACGAGCGGGCAGCCGAGGCGGTCGCGCCAATCGGCGGCGACGGCGGCAGTGGCGGCGTCCTCGTCGTCTTCGGCCAGGATGACTTCGTGTGGCAGCTCCGTTCCCCCGTGGATGGCGGCCAGGACCTTGTCCAGCGCCCGGGGGTTGCGGTAGGTGTTAACAATCAGGCCGAGGCTGAAATTTTTCACGGACTTCGGGCGTGGTGTTGTACTCGTAGAGGCGGCTGTGCCGCACGAGCGTGGCAAAGGAGGTCAGGCTGGCGATGTAGAGGCCGGGGAAGCCGTCGAGGAAGCCCCGGCGCAAGAAATAGGCCCGGAAGAACCGCCAGAAGGGGCGGAAAAGCGCGTGCGTGAGCGACCACTTTTTACCGTCGTCGAGCTGGCGGCGCAGGTAGATGTCCGAGTAGTAGTTGATTTTTTCGATCTGGCTGTTGAGCGTCGGGTTGGAGTAGTGCAGCAGGTCGCCGGCAAGCAACTGGCTGCGGCCTTCCAGCTCGATTTTCGTGTGCTCGGGGCTGCCGCCCCAGCGCCCCTTGCCCAGCCGGATGAGGCGCAGGCAGTGGTCCGGGTACCAGTCGCCGTGCTTGATCCAGCGCCCGAGGAACCAGACCTTGCGCGGGAAGTGCGCACCAGCGAAGGCCGGGTCGTCGGCTTCGATAAAGGCCCGCAGGGAGGCGGCCAGGGTCTCGTCCACGATCTCGTCGCAGTCGAGGTTGAGCACCCAGGGCTGGGTGGCCTGGTCGAGGGCGAGGTTTTTCTGCTCGCGGAAGCCTTGCCAGGGATGTTCGAAAATCTTGGCCCCGTACTCGTCGCGGGCGATGGTTTCGGTGCCGTCAGTGCAGTCGTTATAGACCAGTACGATCTCCGAGGCCATGTCCTTGACCGCGTCGAGGCAGGCACGGATGCGGTGCGCCTCGTTGTGGGCGAGGAGGCAAACGGTGAGCGGGAGCGGGCCGCGGGCGGTACTCATTGGGCAAGCATCTCCATGACCGTCTCGACTACCTGATGGACCGAAATCGTGTCAATGCAGCGTTTGTCCTGCGCGCAGACGCGGGCGTGGGGCGAGCACGGGCAAAGCCCGCCCTGGAGGTGGCGGTTGCGCTCCCCGAGCGGGGCCCAGCGGCTGGAGGCGGTGGGGCCGAAAAGCCCGAGCGTGGGCACGCCCAGCCCGGCGGCCAAGTGGAGCGGGGCGGTGTCCGGTGAGACGAAAATCCGGGCGCGGGCGACGGCGGCGGCGAAGGCCCCGAGGCTGCCGAAGCGCGGCAGGATAACGGCCTGCGGGGCGACGGCGGCGAGCGCTTTTAAAAGCTCCTGCTCGCGTTCGCTGGGGCCGGAGGTGAAGGCCGTGGCGTGCCCGGCGGCGCGCAGGCGGCGGTCCAGCTCGGCCCAGTTGGCGGCGGGCCATTCCTTGCGGGGCTGGCTGGTGGAAAGGTGGCAGAGAATGGTCCCGGCGGGGACGAGGGCGTTGGCTTCGGCGCTCTCGGGAGGCGGGGCAAGGCGGATGGTGGTCTCGTCTTCGCGGTAGGGCACGTCCCAGCCGCTGAGGACCCAGGCGTCGCGGACGACTTCGTGGCGCGTCTGGTCCATCTCATCAACGACTGTGGTGTAGCACAGTTTGCGGCCGGCGAATCCCTTGGGAGCGAGCACACCGAGGCGTTCTTTTGCCCCGATCAGGCGGCTGACGATGGCCCCCCGGTCGTTGCCGACGAAGTCCACCGAGCGGTCGAACTTGAGCCGTCGCAGCTCGCGCAGGGTCGGCCAACTGTCTCCGAGGCGGATTTTGCCGCGTGTGCGCGGGAGGCTCCAGACGCGGTCGATCCAGTCCAGTCCTTGCAGAAAGGGGGCGGCTTCGGAGGCCACGAGCACGTGCAGTTCGGCCTCGGGCCAGTGTCGCCGGAGCATGCGCAGCGCCGGGATCATGATAATTACATCACCAAGAAACTTGAACTTGATGGCTAGAATCCTCAGCTTCTTCACGGTGAGTATAATTTCGGACAGTCCGGGGGCAGGCTATTTTTACCGCAAGATCAAGGATGCGCGCAAAGTGCTCGTGCTGGATCTGGGCTTTCTGGGTGACACGGTCCAACTGATACCGGCCTGCTACCGCATCAGGCAAGCACTTCCTGAGGCGGAGCTTCACGTGATGGTGGCCGACCACATCAAGGACGTGCTCAAGCTGACTCCCTGGATCGACAAAATCCTCGGCTACCCGCGCTTCCCGAAGTCCGAAAGCCTGCTCAAAGACCTGCCGCGCGTGCGCCAATTGCGGGCGGCCCGCTACGACGCCGTCATCAATGTCAACGGCTCGGACCGCTCCAGCATCCTGACCGCCTTCACCCGCGCCCGCCACCGTCTCGGCCGGGTGCCGCCGAAGGTCTCGCTTTTCTGGAAATGGTGCTACACCGACTGGGTGAGCGCCCCTTTCGGGCAGATGCCCGTTTACCGTGCCCGCTGCCAGTGCCTGGATAAGGCTGGTTTCCCGCCGTTTAACGAGGAATTCGGCGTGGTCGTGCCGGACGAACTCAAGGAAAAGGCTCGCCAACGCGTCGGCCTCGACGGCGGCTACGTCCACGTCAGCCCTTTTACGACCCTTGACTACAAGGAGCTTCCGCTCCCGCTGCTGACGGCTTTTCTCAACCGCCTGCAAGCGGACAACCCCGGCCTCAAGCTGGTGCTCTCCTGCGCCCCCAACGAGCGCGAGCGGGGCAAGTTCCGCGAACTGCTGGCGCGGCTGGATTTCGAGCCGTGGCGGACGTTCAGCGGGGATCTTTCATTGCTGGAAGTGGCCGCTGTCATCGCTGGAGCCAGACTTCATCTGGGGGGCGATTCCGGGGCGATGAACTTGGCTTTCATGGTTGGGTCGCCCACTTTTACCTGGTTCCGCAACTACGAGAATCTCGTCGAATGGATGCCCGACGGCGTAAACCATTCGCACGTTATTGGTGAAGCCACCGATGAGGGACTTCAAGGAATCGGGATCGATGAGATGGTTGGCACGGTGCAGGACGCCCTGGCCAAGGTGTGAGGTAGTTGGGGTTCTCTGCTTTTTTACCGCAGAGGCGCAAAGACGCAGAGTTTTTTTGGGGAGAGCGCGAGCGGGTGTTTTTTTCAAAAAACACCCTCTCGCATAACCCTCCTACTTAAAACAAAAGCTATTTTGAATCGGTCTTGTCTGTCCTTGCGGCTCAGCCGAGAGCAGTCTTGATGAGGGCTTCGGTGCTGGCGTCAGGGCCGAGTTTATCCTGGGCTTTGCGCAGGGCCTTGTCGGCTTCGGGCGGCTTGTAGCCGAGCGTGACCAGCGCGGCCAGCGCGTCCTGAAAGCTGGAGCCCCCGACGAGAATTCCTTCCGTGCCGGTGCCTTCGGCGGACGGAGCGGCGGCGGGGATGCCGCCGGGGAAGACCTTGTCGCGCAGCTCGATCACGAGGCGTTCGGCGGTTTTTTTGCCGATGCCCTGGCATTTGGAGAGCAGCGCGATGTCGGAGTGGGCGATGGCCGTGCGCAGGCTGGCCACGGACATGCGGCTCATGATGTTGAGCGCGATCTTTGGGCCGATGCCGGAGACTTTTTCTACCAGCAGGCGGAAGAAATCCCGGTCCTCGCGGGTGGCGAAGCCGTAGAGCGTCTGCGAATCCTCGCGATAGACGGCTAGCGTGTGCAGCCGGGCGGTCTGTCCGATGCCGGGCAGCTTCTCAGCCGTGGTGACGGGGATAAAGACCTCGTAGCCGATACCGTTGGCTTCGATGACAGCGGACAGGGGGGCGGCTTCGACGAGTTTGCCTTCGAGCGAGACGATCATAGAAAGAGGGTATTAACCACAAAGACGCCAAGACACAAAGGGCAAAATGACGGACTTTTCCACTCCGGCCTGATACCGTTATAAACGGGTGAACTGGGGATTTTTACAGGAAGGCCGCAAAGAGCGAAAAGAAGGAACGGGGAGCGTATGCTCACGTAGCACCGACCACGTAGCAAGAAGCCGCGACCTTTTAAAGTCGCGTAGGCGGGGGGCTGCTCTGTGTCCCGTCCGCCTGCCCCCGGGGTAGGAGCCTTTCTGGCTCCGTAGGGGCTCAGGCCCTTAAAGTCCAGTGCGGCCACGCACCTAGTCGCGGAGGCCGAGGACGTCTTCGATGCGGTAGAGGCCAATGGGCTTGCCGACGACCCAGTGGGCGGCGCGGAGTGCGCCCTGGGCGAAGATGCGGCGGTCGGAAGCCTTGTGGGTCAGCTCGATACGCTCGCCGGGACCGGCGAACATCACCGTATGGTCGCCGACGACATCGCCGCCGCGCAGGGCGTGGACGCCGATCTCGTCGTCGGGGCGCTCACCAACGAGGCCCTTGCGGCCATGCATCTCCTGCTCGGGGGTCAGGCCGCGGGCGGCGCGGATGATTTCCAGCAGGTGCTCGGCGGTGCCGCTGGGAGCGTCCTTCTTGTGGCAGTGGTGCATCTCGATCAGCTCGGGGTGGTACTCCCGGCCGAGGATTTTCGCGGCCTTGCCGACGAGATAAAAGAGCAGGTTGACCCCGGTCGAGAAGTTCCCGGCCCAGACCATCGGGATCTGGGCGGTGTACTCGGCGACGGCTTCCTTCTCCTCCGGGGTGTGACCGGTGGTGCCGATGACGAGTGGCTTGCCGTACTCGGCGCAAAGCTTGGCCAGCGGCGCGGTGGCTTCGTGGAAGCTGAAGTCGATGGCGACTTCGCACTCCTTGAGGCCGGGCACGGGGTCGTCGCCCATGTCAATGGCGGCGACGATTTCGACTTCTTCGGCGGCAGCAATGGCCTGAATGGCTTGGCCCATGCGACCGCGGGCACCGTTGAGGAGGATTTTTACCATGAGAATTGCTAAATGGCTAAAAGGTTAAAGGGCTGGAGGCCGGGAATGTCGCGGCACGCTTTACAGGCCGAGCTTGCCGAGGACAGCGCTAAGCCGGGCAATGGATGCTGCGGTCATTTCGCACAGGGGCAGTCGCACCTCGTTGGAGGAGATCAGGCCGAGGCGATGCATGGCGTACTTCACGGGCACGGGATTGGGCTCGATGAAAAGGGTCTTGAAGAGGCCGTAGTACTTGCGCGAGATCAGTTCGGCGGCGGCGTAGTCGCCCTTGAGCGCGAGCTGGACCATCTCAACCAGCGGGGCGACCACGAGGTTCGAGGCGACACTGATCACGCCCTTGGCCCCGAAGCTCATGAAAGGCAGGGTCAGGGAGTCGTCGCCGGAGAGGATCAGGTAGTCCGGGCCGAGCTTCTGGACCAGTTCGGCCACGCGCTCGGAGGAGCCGCCGGCTTCCTTGATCCCGCAGATGTGCGGGTAGGCTTCGTAAAGGCGGGCGCAGGTGTCCACCCCGATGGAGATGCCGCAGCGGCCGGGGATCGAGTAAAGGATGATCGGCTTGTCGGTGGCCTCGGCCACGGCGCTGAAGTGCCGGAAAAGCCCTTCCTGGCTGGGCTTGTTATAGTAGGGGGCGACCTGGAGCATCCCGGTCACGCCCTCGACGGCGTCGGCCCCGCGCGTCAGTTCGACGGCCTCGGTGGTGGAGTTCGAGCCGGTCCCGGCCAGCACCGGCACCTTGCCCCCGGCCTGCGCCGCGATGCGCCGGATGACCTCGGCGTGCTCCTGGTGGTTGAGGGTGGGGGACTCCCCTGTGGTGCCGACGGCGACCAGGCCGTTGATCCCGCCTTCGAGTTGGCTGGAGACGAGCCGCTCCAGGTCGTCATAGGCGACGGCACCCGCGCGCATCGGGGTGACGAGGGCGGTGTGGACGCCGTAAAATTGGGTTGTGTTCATGGTCGGTTGAAATAGGATCAGCGGGCAAGAATGCTGCCCCGTTATTTTGACCGAACAAGTTGCGCCAAAGCCGGGAGCATGACAACGGGAAAATGCCGACCCTACCGATGTCCGTAATCACTGAAACTTTCAACAGCCTGCTGCAACTGGCGGTGGAAAACTCCGCCAGCGACATCCACGTCAAGTCCAACAAGCCCGCCTACCTGCGCTTGCACGGCAAGCTGGAGGTCGTGGACATGGACCCGCTGACTCCCGAGCAGGTGCGGGAGTTTCTGGAGGCGGCCATGCCGGCCTCGTTTTACGAGGATTGGAAAGAGAACGGGCAGATCGACTTTTCTTACGACCTGAACGACCTCGGGCTGGGCCGTTTCCGCGTCAACGGCTTTTACCAGCGGGGCACGCCGAGCATCGTTTTTCGGCACGTGAAGGAGACTCCGCCGACCTTCGCCGACCTCAACCACGAGCCTTCGGTTTTTCAGCAATTGGTTTCGGCCCGCGACGGGATTGTGCTCATCTGCGGGCCGACCGGCTCGGGCAAAAGCTCCACCCTCGCGGCCATGCTGGAGTATATCAACGAGAACTTCGAGCGCCACATTGTCACGCTGGAGGACCCGATCGAGTTCAACTACACGGACAAGCGCTCGATCTTCAACCAGCGCGAAATCGGGCTCGACGCTCCGGACTTTGAGTCCGGTCTGAGGGCCGTCCTGCGGCAGGACCCGGACATCATCCTGATCGGTGAGATGCGCGACCGCGCCACTTTCGAGACCGCGCTGCACGCCTCCGAGACCGGGCACCTGGTCTTTGGCACGATCCACGCCTCCAACGCTCAGCAGGCGGTGCAGCGGTTGTTCGAGTTTTTCCCGGTCAACCAGCAGGAGAGCATGCGGCGGCAGATCGCCATCGGCCTGCGGGCGACCGTCACCCAGCGCCTTTTGCCCAAGCTGGAAGGCGAGGGGCGTGTCCCGGCGGTGGAAATATTCGTCGTGGACGCGCTCGGGCGCAAGGTGATCGAAGACGGCGAGTTCCAGAAAATCCCAGCCGTAATCGAGGCCGGGGAGGAAGTCGGCTCCAAGTCCTTCAATCAGGATCTCTACCGCCTGGTCAAGGCGGGGGTCGTCGGCAAACAGGACGCGCTGGCCTATTCCCCCAACCCCAAGGCCCTCGAAATGAACCTCAAGGGCATCTTCCTCAGCTCCGGCGGCATCGTCGGGTAAAGTCCGCAGCTAGGGCTTCATGATGCCGAGGTAGGCGGCGGCGGCACCGAGGATGAGGATGGCCCACCAGGCGGGCATGCCGAGCTTGGGCTTGCGGTTGATAATGGCGATGGCGGCACCGAGGATGAGCCAGATGACGTATTTGGCGATGAGCCAGCCGTCGAGGTAGCTGATCGCGCCGCCGTAACGGGCGACCATACCGAATCCGCCCAGGAGCAGAAGCAGCAACCCGACGCCGCTGGTGACTGCGCCGAGAACGCGCAGTCCCTTATTGTCGCGGTCAAGGAAGCCGCGCACGATTAAACCCCCGTAGCCCAGAAACACCATCATCACACCGACCAGGTGGATGACTTTATACAGTTGAATAGACATGCTATGGGGGATGCGGCAGGGGAGCGAGCCTGTCAACGGCATTCCGAAAAATCGTCCCGGTTCGTGTCGCCATCCGCCCGGCGGTTGGTGGGCGGCGTGTTCCGGGTAAAAAGAAAGCCCGGCCGAGATGGCCGGGCTTAAACGTCTTTGAGTTAATGGGTTATCGAATATGATTGGTAGCGCGCAGCGTTATCAGGCGGCGCTCACCTTGGGCAAGCGAGACGGTACATCGACTTCATGGGGTTGTTTCCGCTTGACCCGGTACAGCCGCGAACGGCGCCTCAGTTTGCGGTCAAGTTTGATGATCATCTCGTCGATCGACTTGTAGAGGTCTTCGCTGGCCACGCTCACAACCAACGGAGCACCGTTGATTTCGATATGGCCCTTGGCGATGAACTCTTCCGTCTTTCCATGTCCCTTGTTGAGGTTGTATTCAAGATCGACTCGCATACGGATGATACGCTCCTCATGCTGGAAGAGCTTCTCCGTTTTCTCGTTCACGAGATTCTTGAGGGCCTCGGTCAGGTCGATATGAAGACCGGAGATGATCACTTCTTTGTTGTTCATACGCATATTCCGGTTAGTGGTTGATGACGTAATGGATTTTTTTAGATACCCACCCGTCGCGAAATGAGTAGCTTAAAGCATGCCGACAAAAAAATATCCGCCGTGGTTATTACGGGCGGATCATCTGGAATTGGGGAAAGCTTCATTGCTTCTTTAATTAAACTAGAGGGGAATCCCGCGATTTGCAACCTCTCTCGTTCGAATCCCGCTAAAAAGTGGCTGGATCAGGGAGTGAGGCACATCTCGTGTGACTTAACTTTAGGACAGGAGATCGAGCGGGTCGTTCCCGACATTCAGACTTTTATCGACGAACATCCCGGCGGTGAAGTCTTGCTCATAAATAACAGCGGATTCGGGGGTTACGGTGAGTTCGACAGCCAGCCGCTGGAGCGCGACCTGACCATGATCGACCTCAATGTGCGGGCCTGCGTCCACCTGGCCGGACGCCTCCTGCCCAAGCTGATCGAGCGCGGTGGCGGTATTATTAATGTCGCCTCGACCGCCTGCTTCCAGCCCACGCCGCTCATGGCCACCTACGGCGCGACCAAGTCCTTCCTGCACAGTTGGAGCCTGGCCCTCAGCGACGAGCTCAAGGGCAAGGGCGTCCGCGTGCTGTGTGTGTGCCCCGGCCCGACGGCGACGAACTTTTTCCGGGCGGCGGGCTTTAAGGAGTCCCCGATCAACGTCGGCACGACCCCGGACGCGGTGGTGGAAGAGTCCATGAAGGCGTATTTCAAGCGCAAGTGGATCGTCACCACGGGCTTCTGGAACAAAATGGGCGTCGGCATTTCCTCCAAATTGCCCAAAGTCCTCGTGACCAAGCTCTCAGGAGGCACCCTGCGCAAAATCCGCCAACCGTGAGCGAACCCCGCCATTTTTCCACCTGGCCCCCCATGAGCGGGGAGGCCGAACTGATCGATCCCGCCGAGCTGCGGGAGTGGATCGTTTTCGAAGACGAGGATGTGCTGGTCATCGACAAGCCGGGCTGGATCGTCTGTCACCCCTCCAAGAACGGCCCCTGGTCCAGTCTGGTGGGGGCCTGCCGGGAGTTGACCGGTCTGGAAACGCTTCACCTGGTCGCGCGACTGGACCGGGAAACGAGTGGGATCGTCCTTATCGCCAAGCGCCCGGCCTCGGCCCGGCGGCTGCAAATGGCCTTTCAGGAGCGCCGGGTCAACAAGGAGTACCTTGCCATCATGAGCGGCGAACTTACCGAGCTGGTGACCGTTAACCAGCCGCTGGCCAAGGACCTCGAGTCCCAGGTCGCCGCGCGGGTGACCGTCCGCAAGTCGCGCTCGGCTCAAAAGGCAGTTACCGCCTTTGAACCGCTGGCTAGTGGCGGCGGTTACACACTGGTGCGCGTCCACCCCGAGACTGGTCGCAAGCACCAGATCCGCGCTCACGCCTTCTGGCTGGGACACCCTATCGCCGGTGACAAAATTTACGGCCCGGATGACACGCTTTTTCTGGAATTCATCACCGAGGGGTGGACCCCCCGGCTGGACGCCGCCCTGCCCATGCGCCGTCAAGCTCTCCACGCCACGAGCCTGACCTTTGACGGCGGGCCGCAATTCCGCCTTCCACTGGCCTGGGACATGGCGCAATTTGCCCGCGAAGTGATGGGGATCGACATTGACGCCTACTGTGCCGCGCCCGAGGTGAAGAAAACTGCTGAGAATTACGGTTTTTCCAGTTGACCAGCAGGCTTGCACGCGTAGCATCTCCCGTTTTCTTGTTCTCAACCAGTTCATTCCGCAGGAACAGCCCGCGATTCCAACGCCTCCGGCGTGCGATGCTGATCCTTGCTGAATCTCACTTTTTCGTTTCACGTCCGCCACCTTGGCTACGTGCAACAACAACCCTTTGGCCGGATAGCTCAGTTGGTAGAGCAGAGGACTGAAAATCCTTGTGTCACGTGTTCGATTCACGTTCTGGCCACCACTTTAAATCCCGTAAATCCAGCGGTTTACGGGATTTTTTGTGCCTGCGGTTAGTGACCATCCAAAATCACTGTGCCATAACTGTGCCATTTTTTATTTCCTCTAAACGGGCCATTTGTGGCCAATCGAGGCCTGTCTGAACCGAACCGGACCTTTTGATGCCCTTGGCTCACCATCCTAAGAGTGCTGCCTTTTGCTGCCCATGGAGCTATTCGATCCCCTCCTTCCGGCAAAATCTTGCACGCTTTTGCCAATATAGGAGAGGCGGGGAGTCCAATCCTTAATGCCGTGCTTATGGTATCTGGAACCGTTTTTTGACCGATTTTCTTCTACTGTCTAAGTATTCCCCAAGTCGGCCAGTTCGAGTTGAACGTGCTCGTTTTTCTTTGGGAAGCTAAGTTGGAGTAGGTGATAGAAGCTTTCCCAGTTGTTTTGTCCACGCATTAGTCCTATCACTGCGTAAAGATGGCCAGCAAGCCGTGGATGCCCTATTTCTTCGGTAAGCCATTGATGATGTTTAACCTTTCGGCGTCCTTTGTCGTTGGCGGGGTTAAGGCGTTCTAACTCCAAAAGTACATCCTCATCTAGTCTTTCGTAGACAATGTCTTTCGTTAGCTTTCCAACGACGGGAGGACGTTTTGATGACAAAGCACTCCATTTCCATGCTTTTAGCCTAAAAAGGTTTTGGTAATACTCATCAGGAAATGTTTTTGCCCATGCCGCATAGTTTTTTCGGAAAAATCGATCAAAGAGGTTTTGCAATTCGTCCCGGTGTCTAACTAGCTGGTAACCAGTAGCTTCATCGATCAGGGCTTGAATACCCAACTCCGCTAAAGACAGGATCATGGCCTCCGCCATATCTGCTGCCTTAAGCAGTACCTTGCTCACTTGCCCCCGGGTCTGTCTACGGACATCTAACAAGGCCTTGCAGTAATCGACTATTATATTGCCATCATAGCCGTACGCAACAATTCCCTTTTCGTTGATGAATTTCAAGGGCTTGCTTACCCGCTTTATTAAGTCTTTGATTTTCTGGCTTTTAAGCATTGGGTGATCGAGCAGATTCGCTAGTTTTGATGCATTGGCGTAACTAGTCCCTATTTGCAGAATACCTGAAAACTCTTTTGCTGAAATCACCCTAGTACTGTCGTCCAGCACATAACATGGAATGTTTGCAAATGGACCGAGTTTAAGGGTCCCATGTGCCAACACTCTATGGCTTCCATCCTTTTGGGATTCATTGATATCCCATTTGGCTTGTATGGACATCCAAACATCGGGGCTTTCCCTGAAATACTGAGACAGTGCCAATGCGGTCTCGGTGGTTATTCGTCGCTTACTAGATAATATTTCACTTAAGCGAGACTGTGGGAGTCCGGTTTCTCTGGATAGTTTATATGCCGTTAGTTTGTTCTCTTGTATCCGCTGGTTTAAGAAATCGGCTGGAGAGATTGGATCGTTGTGGACTGACATGATACGAAATAAATCTAGCGGTAGTAGTTTTGTCAATCGTAATTACTTACGCCAAGATGGGGAGGGCAACGGATACTTCCATCAAGCATTGGTGGTATTTTAGGTAGCGTCGGCAAGATATGTTTTAGGTGCACCTGACGGCTCCCCTAAAACTCTTGTTTTTAAAAAATATTAATTTTTATGAAAAAATATCCGTCATAAAAATTGCGTTCGGGTTAAACTATTTCCATGCCCCGGAAATGTACCCCGAAAAAGTCCCGACGAACCGACCCTGACACGGCCCGGAATATCCCCGTGACCTGCAAGCTCAGTGCCGCTGACCTAGCTGTGATATCCCGGAAGTCTGCCGCCGCCGGGAAAACCCACAGTACCTTCCTTCGTGACGCCGCCTTGGCGTCCCACGTGCAGGTGAGCCCGGCCATCCCAACGATCAATGGGGACCAGTGGTGGGCGTTGTCCAAGGTGGCGTCCAACCTCAACCAGCTCACCCACATCTGTCATATCAGTGAGGCCAGTCCCAACTCAGGGCGTGTGCTGGAAACGCTGGACGAGCTACGGCAGCAGTTGGCATCAATCCGGGCAGACTTGATCAGACAAGAGAAAGGAGGGCGGCTATGATTGCCCGGATCAACTACCGGGAGAGCTTCGGTCGAGTCGTGGGCTATGCCATGAAACCGACCAAAGGCCCGGAGGTTGTCGGCGGCAACCTTTCCGCCGCGGACCCGGATGGCATGATTGCTGAGTTTAGCCAGCTTGCCGGGCTCAACTCCCGCTGCAAGAAGCCCGTCGCCCATCTGGCCTTTTCTTTAAAAACGGGCGAAGCCCTCAGCACCGGCCAATGGGCCAGCTTCGCCCAGCAGGTCGCCGACGAGTACGGATTTGAGCAGTTCGTAGCGGTCAAACACTACGACACGGATTGCGAGCACATCCATCTCATCGGCAACCGAATCAAGCTGGACGGCAAAGCCGTCAGCACCAGCAACGACCGGCACCGCATGCGGCAGCTATGCCAGCGGGCCGAGGTTGATCTCGGGCTTCAGCAGACGGCCACGCGCTCCCAGCAGGTCCGACTTAACAAAGACGAATTAGAGAAGGCCGACCGGCTGTACCATGAAGGCAAAGCCGCTCACCCCGTACCGGACAAGCTCCTTGTCGCCGAGCGCATCCGAGCCTGTGCCTACCGAGCCAGCTCGACCGAGGACTTTATCGCCTTGTGTCATCAACAAGGAGTTGAAGTGCGCTGGCGGCGCAACCGTTCGGGCACCGTTACCGGCGTATCGTTTGCCGCCGAAGGAATCAAATTTTCGGGGAGTTGTATTGGTTTACCACTACGCACCCTCAACACAAAAATAAATCGAAATGGAAAATACAAAATCAATCCAATACGCAGCGCAGTTACCCGCTTGGATCGAGGTGCTCACGGGCAACCTCGAAGAAGCCTTGCGGCAGCCGCTGGAACAACAACAGGCATTGCTCGCTCAACTGGAGCAAGCCCTCAACGCCCTGCACGATCAGATCAGCAACCTCAATCAAGGGGTGCGCGATTTGATGGACGTGCAGTTAACCCAAGTCGAAACCTTGCAGGATATACTAGAGAGAAAAAGGTGAACATGGCCCAGACGATGAAACGAACTCTTCGCGCCGCAGCCCGACTCTTGGATGCCTTTGACGCCTTCGACTCAACGCTAAGCGGGCCAACCGTTGGCTCCCGCTCTAACCCCATCGGGAGGACACTGCTATGAGTGAGAATCAAGATGACCAAGATAAACGCCGTGATGAGCAAAGGAGGCGGGCCGAGCGTGCGCATAAACGTGCTCAGGACTCAGGTGAACCGGAGTCGGAGATGCCGATCACGCCGGAGGAACTCATTAACAAAATCCTTCAGGATTACACGAATCGTGCGGACGCGGCCAAGCAGGCTCAAGAGGCCGAAGCCGAGGCTCGTCGGCAGTGGGAACAGAGGCAGCATGAGATGGTATCCGGGTGTCTTCGCCGCAGTCAGGAGGCGGCACAGGCATCGAAGAACGCTGTGACGCGCAAAACTTGGACGGAGCAGGTACCGGCTGAAACTGCCCGGCAACTCGACGAGGTTCGAGAATCTGCTAGGCTCTGGCAGTGGAAGCTGTTTGTGGTGCTGTTATTCCTCTTCCAGTTGGTATCGGTAGCAGGGTTAGGGCTCTGGATTTATCATGTTGATCAGGAATCCGAACCGCCCCGGCCTCAGTCATTCCGTGAGATATTCGTGGAAGAGGGCAGAGAATGAGCTACCCCCATGTACTTCACATCGGAGACGGTCTGATGCAGCCAAACGCGCTGGCATCCGTCCACTATCAGTCAGACGGACTGTATGTTTTGAGCATGACAGGGAGCGTGTTCAAGGTGGAGGGCAAAGGGCTTGAGTTCCTCTTTCTCAAGCTGATGCATCGACGTTGCCGAAGTATTGAGGCCTCACCCGCTCCATCGGTTGGATGCTTAGGGGAAGTGGTCTCGTTCGCTGGTTATGGTGCTGTACCCCGTAAACCGACAGCCTGCATCCCTGCCTTTGGTGGATACGTTGAGCGGGGGTGGCTGCTGATTGAACTAAGCGATAACTGGCACCTTTTCCCCTGGAATCAGATTTATGAAATCGGACGAAAGGACGATTGGCTCTACATCTTTGGCGCGTCACTTTACGTGCGCATGTGGCTGGAGGCGGGGATCGCAAAGGATGAGTTTGAGGCCTTTCGCGCTGGAGCACATCATGCCCGGCACTACACGAAGCGACAGCGGGCAACCTACAGCGACATAGTGACGGTGGATCGATGTTACGCCAAAAACATTCAGGTGGAGAAGATTCGCAAGGATAGCGACTACGCAGACAAACGCTTCAAGGATTGGCACCGGATGAAGACGCGCCCGGCTGAGCTTTCTATAGCGAGAGGCATCTCCGGTCCCAGCCGGTAAAGTTGTAGGCGTCAAGGCCGTAGACCCAAAGCACAGCTAAATTTCAGGCTGTGCTTTTTTGTGGGCGGATGGTGCCTACGCGGAATTTGTTTTGATCGTATACTCTCATTATGGGTATGAAAGTAACAACGAAGGCGAAGCGGAAGGCCTACTCCTACATCCGCTTTTCCTCTAAAAAACAGGAGCAAGGCGACAGCCTGAGACGCCAGACGAAAGCCGCCCAAGACTTCTGTGAGCGGTTTAACTTGGAGTTGAGTACGGAGACGTACCAAGACCTTGGCGTGTCAGCCCTTCGCGGCAAAAACGCTCACGCCGGGAATCTGCGTGCCTTCTTGCGAGCCTGTCAGGAGGGTAAAATCGAGCGTGGAAGCGTCTTGATCGTGGAGAATCTGGACCGTTTGTCCCGGCAGCAAATCGTTGAGGCCACCACGCTGTTTTTGGAAATTATCGAGTATGTCGATATCGGGGTGTCTCAGCCCCCGGCAAAGATTTACAACAAGGCCGAACTCAACGAATCCCGCTTCGCCATTTTCGAGGTGCAGTTGGCCTTCGTCCGGGCCAACGAAGAAAGCGCCGTCAAGAGCGACCGCTTGCGCAAAGTCTGGGCCGAGAAGCAACGAAAAGCCAAAGATCAAATCCTGACCTCCCAGTGCCCGGCATGGATGATCCTCAGTGAGGAGAAGGAGCGCTTCATCCTCATCGAGGACCGGGTGAAACTCATCCGGGAGCTTTACTCGATGTGTATCGAGGACGGCCTTGGGGTCTATACCATCACCCATATGCTGAACAAGCGGAATGAGCCCGTGTGGGGGCGGGGCAAGGCTTGGCAGGAGTGCTACGTGCAACGCCTGCTCACCACCAAGGCCGTACTGGGTACCTACGTGCAGCATAAGCGAGATGACCGCACCGGAGGCCGCAAAACCAATGGCGTCGAAATCGAAAACTACTACCCGGTTGTCATCGACGAGGCAACCTTTCGCCGGGCACAGGCTGCTTTGGCCAGTCGCAAGGGGAAGGGTGGCAGGCGCGGCTACGGCAAAGATCGCACCGTCAACAACCTCTTTACCGGCTTACTGACCGACGCCTACACGGGCTGCCCGGTCCACTTCCTCAACAAGGGCAGATGGCAGTACCTTTCCCCCTCGTACTGCAAGCTTGGCAAAGTCGGCTACTATATGGCTTGGGAGTATGCCGACTTCGAGAGGCTGTTTCTTGTCCATGCCCTCAACGAGGAGTACCTTGAGCTCATGCACGAGGCCGACACATGGCAGGCGTCCAAGATCGATAAAATCAGGGCCGAGATCGACACCCTGAGAGCCCAGCTTGATAACGTTTCACGGGCCATTGCCGAGGTTGGCCCATCCGAATCCCTCAAACGGCAACTGGTCGAACTGGAGAGTGGCCTGACCGAACGCCAGCAGACCCTCAACCACTTTCTACTCAGTCAGTGTGCCAGCGACGAAGAGATGTTCCTGTTCGCCTTCGACGAAGGACTCGGTACTCGGCTACGCTCTGATGCCGTTCTGCGCAACAAGTGCCGGGCTATTCTTGAGCGAACATTCTCAAAAATAGAAGTCTTCTTCGAGGGCGACGATGAGGCTTATATTGCCAACCGTGCCCTCATCCAACAGGGCCTGAACGGCAAGAACGCCGCCCACAACCGCGAACTGGTCAGATCCATGAAACTCCAACGCTTCATCCGCGTCCACTACCGCAACGGGGCCACCCTCGACCTCTTCGACGACAACTGCCTCATCGAGGCTGAAGCTTTGCGGTAAGGCCACCCATCTTGATCCCATATTTCTCATCTACCATCCGGCCCTGCACATCTTTTCACCGCCCTCACGCGGACACGGACAGGCCCCATATATATGGGGCCTGTCCGTGTCCGCAGGCAAGGTCCAATCGACGGCTCGACTGGCTAATTAAGCGCATAAGCACAGGTTGTTTTTGCCGATAACAATGGAGGTCTTTCATCTCATTTGATGATTTTGATTGTTGATGGTTCGTAGATTCTTGTATTATAAGATAACTGCCATCTGCTTGTTTTATCGGAAACCTGATCTATGCGTAAAGTCCTTGTAAAAGCTCGATCTCACAAACTGTGCTGGTGGCTGCTCGCATTGGCTCTGTTCGCTTATGGATGCGGAAAAAATCAGCCGGAGACCGCCGAAACTCCTCCGGTCCGTCCGACGAGCTACGAACAGCTCATTGCGCTCTCGGATGATGATCTGGCTCAGGTGGATGTCGCGAGGATGAACCTGCTTTGCGCCGAAGGGTTGGCCGGGGCTGAGGATCTGGATGTTCAAGCGGCGTTGTGGAAGCTCGATAGGTGGGCCCGCTTGGCCAAGGCGTCTGAAGAAAAATATCTTCCCCAGTTTTGGGCCAACCAAGCTCGATACGACCACTCGCTGGCAAAATTCAAGGCGGTTAATCTGGCCCTGACAATAAAGGAAGATTTGGGCTGTGGGTATAACTTGGAACTGGTGCGCTCGGGTGTCATGTCCGACGTGAGGAGCACGCGGTTCTTTCAGAATTCGAAAGACCTGTTTTTGCACGGGTTTCTCTCTGAGCAGCAAGCGGGCAGTTGCGCTTCGTTGCCGGTTCTTATGGTGGCGTTGGGGCGACGTTTGGATTACCCCGTATACCTCGTTGCCTGTAAGGGGCACCTGTTTTGCCGATGGGATGACGGCAAGGAGCGTTTCAACATCGAGACAGCCATGCAGGGGGTTGATTCAAAGCCGGACTCCTACTATTACCGCTGGCCCCATCCGACCAATGAGGCCGAGGCTCAGGCTGAAGGTTACTTGACTAACCTCACCCCACGCCAGGAATTAGCCGTTTTTGCCCAATTGCGGGCAGCCTGCCTGCAAGAGAACCGGGATTATGCCGGGGCAGCAGACGCCTATGAAATCGCCTTGGCGACGTTCCCGGACTCCTCCCTGATCAAACAGTATTTGAACCGCGCTAAATCTAAAATATAGAATGAAATCTCTACTCCTGTCTGTTTTGTTGTGTCTACTCTCGGCCAATTGCTTTGGCTACTACATGGCCCAGCAGGGCCGATGGCTCTCCAGAGACCCCATCGGGGAAAAAGGCGGAAAAAATCTCTATGCCATGGTCGATAATGATGCGGTCAATCGGTTGGATTACTTGGGACTATTCGATAAGTCGATTGCTGATAACGGTATTGTTACGATTAAGGTTAAAAACTGTGAGATTGTCATCCTTGATGGACATGGCTCTAAAAAAACGCCCCATGTTTTTACATTTCCTGAGGGTACTTGTGCAGCAGGAGGATTCTTAGGATGCTACCCTGGAACAACTAATGACACAATTCCTGAAGATAATCGAGTTCCAGGTGCTCCAACCGACAAGGAACCTCGTGCTGATATAAAAGGATCGAAGCTGTGGAGTGAGCGAAAAAAGATAATTGAAGGCGCGGAGGAGAAGGCGAAAATGATTTGCAGGGATCCCAAGAAATGTTGTGAAAATATTATAATCACCGTAACCGATACGGTGCCAAATCCAGCTTGGTATGATATTATTTCAACGCCACCAAAAGAAGATGTCGTCTTCAAATATGATTGCGAAAAAGGTAAATTAAATCGAGTTTCAGGTCCATCAGACTATTATAACTTTTAAGCTTAAGCGTGGTTTAGTATGAAGATAATAGTTTATTACACATCCTTTCTGACGGTATGCTTATGTGGGGTTGGTATGTCGTTGTTGCATGCTAAATCTCGTTTCTCATATGATGCTCTACTCGAAGGGCATCGTTATTGCACACTTACACAATTATTTTTTGATTACGGAAAGTTTATGAATGTATTGTGTTTACCTTTTTTTATCTGGGCGCTTTATCGTACATTCAGGTCAAGCGATGGCTTCTTGGAGACGCAATTGAATATTTCTTTAGCCTTATTTGCATCTCTGACTATAGTTGTGTTGTCTTTGGTGTCTCTGGCTTTGCCATGGACGAATGTTATAGTCGGGCACTGATTTTGATATCCAGTGACTCCATCAGAGAATAGTGCGAGTAAAATTCACTTGATACCAACGGTTCCCCCTCCGTTGAGTCTGAAGCAACTAAACCGCCCCAAGATAGCTTTTCTCACCTCGTTGAGGTTGATGCTGGAAGCCGGGAATGAGAATAAATAAGGGCTATCATATTGGGGTGGCGAGGTTAGCTCAATCAGCGCAGAGAATTTTAGAGTTTTCCCCTTTAAGACCCGTCTTTAAGCTCAAAAGCATTGACTTCCCGCCCATTACGTCCCACTATAAAGGCATACTCCGGTTGGGTAAATCGGCTAACAAATGGACGGTTAGTTAGTGCCCGTGGAACGCCGTTTGTTTTGCGTGCGAAAGACTGGAATCACCCCGTACTGGCTACTTCCGGTTCAGGATCTTCTGAAGTGCCAGGTACAGCATGTAGAAGATGATCGCCGGGGAAAAGACCACCGCGAGGATGAACGCGAGCGTGACCACCAGCTCGATGATGTCACCCACATAGCAGGCCTCCAGGGCCTTGTAAGGGCCGACAACGGGCCAGAGGGAGACTTCCCACAGGCGTGAGGCTATGACGTCATTCATAGCACTTTGCGAAAGCCCGTGCAGCGATTCAAAGTGCCTGCCCAAGGGCTCCTGAAAGAACGTCGTCAGCAGACTGGCAATGATGTACTTCGTCAGGAAGATCGTGACGATGTAGGGCAGGTAGATGAAGATGTAAAAGTACGGGATGAACCAGAGGTTGGACCAACCCCGCTCGCGGAAACGGCTCAGGAAAGACGGCTTGGCGGGTTTGCTGCGAGTCTGTGCGTGTGCCTGCTGGCTGACAGGCTGGATGACGGGGATGTTGTTCATGGATGGCGTTGGAATAGGGGTTACTGCATATTGGGGACCACGTCGTCATGACTCGGCCACTCCGTGGACACATCTTCGATGTCCTTTAGCTGGGCCTCGGTTTCGGCCCGGTATTCGGTCTGGGTGGGCATGTCGCCAAGCTTGACCCGGTTAAAGATTGCCGGGGTCACGACTCCGTTCGGTCCCATCGAAATTATGGTGAAGCCAACGCCCTGCCAGTTGGTATCCTTGGCCTTCGACTTGTAGGAGTACTTGTAAGGGTTGCCCCATGGATCAGCCACAAACTTGATACTGCCCTTTTCGCCCACAGAGAGATTGCGCACATCGAGCAAGGGCTTGATGGTGGCTGGCGGGTGCATGCCGTAGCTGCCGGGTGCACCGTCCTCACCATCCTTGTACATGATGATGAGCTCGCCCTTGAGCACACGGTAAAGGTCCGATGAAGTATCTGTGCTGAGGTCGCCTGAGGCCGTGGCCGTATTGGCCGAGCCAAGCCAGGGATAGTCGCCGTAGCGCATCTTGAATGTCTCCAAAGCGGTCGAGATGGCTTGCAGGTCGGCCTTGGCCTTGGCGGTGGACTGGACGCTGTACACGTAGCGCTGGATGCCGATAGTGAGGCTGGCCAGAATGATGATGATCCCCATCACGACAAGGAGCTCGATCAGGGTAAAACCGGGGCGGTGACGTTTCATGGTCAGGGGACTTAGCTGTTGGCGGTGTGCTGCTGCTTCTTGCGGGCTGCGAGCAGCCCGGCTAGACCGATGCAGACGAGCCCGGCGAAGATCAACTTCTGGTCGAGGTATGGGGCATAGATCGCCATGCCTGCGGCGACGAGCGCCAGCACGAGATAGGAAACGGTCAGTACGTTGATGGATGCTTTCATGGGGTGTCCTTGGATTGATGTTGGTAGTTGTGACAGGTTACTGCTCGGCGGTGCTCTCCTCACTGGTGAGGCCGGGAAAGGTGGTGAAGCGTGCCAGCTTCTTGGAGCCGCTTTGGGTGACGGACTCGAAACCGAAGACCAAAATCCGCGTCTCCAGCGCCTCCTGGAGCTTGTACGTGTAGCTCTTGTCGTCGTAGCCCTTGAGGTTGAGTGACTGCACCATGCCGGAGTAAATCATGCCCTGCGGGGCAATGATGATGCCGATGTCCTTGTTGCCCCACGCGTCGTAGAGCTCGGGGCTGTTCGAGTCGGGGTCGAGCACATCCCCGTCAAACTTCATGTATGTGCGGCCCTTGCGATTCTCGCTGGTGTCCTCGCCCGAGAGAGCCCCTACGAGGTCCACATCCTCCGTGCTGAAGGCGATGTAAGGACGGCCTTCTGTATCCGTTTTTGAATACGCTCTTGAAAACGGATAATAACCGTTGTCGGCCTGAAAGGCCGCTACCCCGTTGGCAATCGACGAGTAAAGCCCCCGCGCCGAGGCCCGGTTCATGGACTGACGGGCCGCGCCCACGGTCGGGATGAGGATCGCCGACAAAATCCCGATCACGGCGATGACCATGAGCAGTTCGATCAGGGTGAAACCAGTGGTTCTTGAATGCTGGTGCTTCATGCTGTGCGTGGGGTTGGTTATTCGACCCAAGTGCCGACGGCCTTGGTCCCGTCCCCGGCGGAGAACACGACCACCGATGCCCGGATGTCGTCCCCGCTGGGTAGGCCGGGGTTCATGGTTTCGCGCCCCGACGGGTTGTCCTTGGGGTTGCCGGTTTTAAGAGAGGTCCCGTTGACCCGGCTGGCGCTGATCTTGGGGACTTTGTCGCCGCTGGTGTCGAACAGGATGTTGATGTCGGAGTTGCCAAACCCGTCGATGGTGTAGTCCTTGTTGTTGTACTCGACGGTGTTGCCGGGCGAGTAGTAGCCAACCATGCGGCGGTTGAGTTTGCGGGCTCCCTGATAATCGCTCTGGTTCCCGCTCAAGATCGCAATGATGTTCGAGTCCTCGGTCGAAACCGGGTTGGTCGATCCCTCCATCGGCCACCAGCCGTAGTCGGCCTTAAACGACTGGCAGGCGTTGGCAAGCTGCGTGAACTCATAACGCGACTTAGCCGCCATAGCCGAACGACGAGCCCCGCCGACCACGGGGATCAGGATTGCCGCCAAGATGCCGATGACGGCAATCACCGTCAGCAGTTCGATCAGGGTAAAGGCCGGGCTAGTTCGCCGCCGTGACGAGAGTGGGAGAGGTGTTTTCATGGGTAGGTTCGGTGGGCTCGACAACGACTTTGCCGGGCTTGTGAAGGAAAACGGAATTGCTCATGATGGTGCCGGAGTAGGCGATGACTTGAGCGTCGGTCGCGTTGGCCAACTGGTGTAGGTAGTCGCTATTGCCACCCACCCGGCAGGAGATGAGCTCAAGCTTGGCATCCGGGGCGGAAGCCTCCTTAAAGGCTTCCCACATCGGGCTGACAGCGAAGGCTATCCCGTCCGAAAGCTGCGGATAGCAGACTCCGTCCAGAATAGTAGTCTCCGGCGTTTGGCCTTGGAAGAAGCCGGGCTCCACCCCGTGGGCGATATAGATAAAGCGCCGAATGCCTGTGTGCTTGGCCAGCATGGCGGCGGCATCCGTTTCCCCCTTGACGACGTAAACCGCCGCATTCGGGTAGTCGGAAAGTTCAGACTCCATCGCCCGTAATAGCGGGGTGTAGTCCTGTGCAGATACGCTGAAAAACTGCCCGTCCATGTTCACCATGATGACGGTGGTGGTGTCGGGATTGTCGTGGACTGTGAAGCTCTTACGGTTCAGCGTATGCGGGTACTTGACGCACATGCGGGCATATTCGTAGCCTCGTCCAAGGGCGGTAAAAACCAGCCCGACAATTAAGGCGATTAAGACTCTTTTGGCGTTGCGGGGTCCCATGTTCGGTGGCGGTTGCCCCCGAATTGGGTAATCCAGCTATCAAATGTCCTATTGGCTGACGCCTGTCAGAGCCTGCCTTGTGTAGGCTCTTTTGTATCCGTATATGAATACACGGCAGGGGTAGTCCTGTGGCTGACGCCATTGTTGGTGGGATTGCTACGCCTGCTTTTCCGCCCCGCGAAAAAGGGATTATGCCAGCCCTTTGCTCAGACCCGATAAAGGTCGTATTTTCATAAAAAAGGGTATCCGCACGCGGAGCCTCCCATTTTTAGCGTTCCTTGAAAATCTCCACCTTGACGGGGGACCTTCGGTCCCTCGCTCCGGGCACACGGTAGCTTCCGCTCGCCGCTTGGCAGGGAAAATCAGGCTTTCAATGAAGAAGGCCGGTTAACCCGAAAGGAACATTACTATGAAAAAATCCGCCTACGACCGAGTGACCGAACGCATGATTGAACTGCTTGAGAAGGGCGTTTGCCCTTGGCGTAAACCTTGGAACCGCATTGCAGGCCGTCCTCGTAACTTTGCCAGTGATCGGCCTTACTCCGGCATCAACTGGTTTCTCTTGCAGACCGCCAGTTTTGACCTCCCTTACTTCATGACTTTTATCCAGGTGAAGGCCAAAGGAGGGAGCGTCACAAAGGGCAGCAAGGGCTTGCCCGTGGTCTACTGGGGCACCTTTGAACGCGACGACGAGAACAACGGCAAATCCGTCACAGACAAGGACAGCGAAGCCCGTAAAATCCCCTTCCTAAAGTCTTACACCGTCTTTAACGCCTGTCAGGTTGAAGGGATTGACTTCCCCGATTTGCCCGAGTCAGACCCGCTGGCATTTAGTCCTATCGAGGCCGCCGAGCAGATTATTGCAGGCTGGAAGGATGGCCCGGAGGTCTTACACGGCTATAAACACGCCTGTTACCTCCCGGCCACCGATGAAATCCAGCTCCCTCCCAAGGCCCGCTTTGCCTCAGTAGAGGAATATTACGCAACGAGGTTCCATGAAATGTCCCACGCGAGCGGCTCCCCGAAGCGCCTTAACCGAACCATGAGCACCACCTATGGAGACAAGGACTACTCGCGCGAGGAACTCATTGCGGAAATGACCTCTGCTTTCCTCTGCGCCCATTGTGGGATCGACAATAGTGTCATCGAGAATTCTGCCGCATATCTTCAGGGCTGGATCAATATTCTGAAGGGTGACAGCAAGCTGGTTGTCATCGCCGCCAGTCAGGCCCAGAAAGCCGCCAACCTCATCTTGGGAATAGGGGAGGGGGAGTCATAACCCCCTTTATCCTTTTTATCATTTTATCGGCATTGCCCGGTTGTGACCGGGCAATGTTTTTTTGGGGACGGACAGGCAGTTAAACCTGCCTGTCCGTCCCCAAAAAAAAGCAATCGCTGAGCGATTGCGTGGGGCGTGAATGAGAATCTTTTCTCATCCACGCTATCCATCAACCTGAAGGCTGATGGATCACACCCCAAGCCTGACTGCCTTGGGGTGTTTTTATACAGAATCGAGATAAGCTGCCGCCGCCCTTACGCGGACACGGACACGCCCCCTTATATAAGGGGGCGTGTCCGTGTCCGCGATCAGGCGGCTAAAAGGCAGGGAGAGGGATGGGGATTTAGAGCGTTTCAAATAAAACTGTAGCTATTTTCTCTGGGATCTGGTAGTGGGTAGTGATGAAAACGCTATCGTTGGATTTGAGACGGCGGCTCGTGGAGAGCTACGATGAAGGCAAGTGCACGCAGGCCGAGGTGGCTCAGCGTTTCCGGGTGTCGTTGGGGATGGTGAAGAAGCTGATCCAGCAACGGCGCCGGACTGGCCTGATCGAAGCCCGGCATCGGTTTTCGGGCCGCAAGGCACGCTTATTGCCTGATCATGGGCCGGAACTGAAGGCATTGGTGGGGCAGCATCCGGACTTGACCTTGGCCGAAATCAAGGAGCGTCTGGACTTAGGCTATACGGTCGGAGCGATCCATTGGGCTCTGGACAAGCTGGGGCTGACATATAAAAAAAGACGCTCCATGCCTCCGAGCAAAACCGCCCCGATATCGCGCAAGCCCGCCGCCGCTGGAAGCGCAGCCAAGGCGGCCTCGACCCGGCGCGGCTCGTGTTCATCGACGAGTCGGCGGCCAAGACCAACCTGACCCGGTTACGGGGTCGCGCCCCTCGGGCGCCAACGTCTGCTCTGCCATGCTCCGCATGGACACTGGCACACCACCACGATGATCTCCTCGGGCGCCTGGACGGCACCACCGCCTGCATGAGTGTTGAGGGCGCGGCTAACACCGAGGTCTTTCAAGCCTATGTGCTCCAGATCCTCGTCCCCTCCCTGCGTCCCGGAGACATCGTCATCATGGACAACTTGCGCGCCCATAAAAACGAGGACACCCTCAATCTGATCCGGCAGGCCAAGGCCCAAGTCCGCTTCCTGCCGGCTTACTCCCCGGACCTCAATCCCATCGAAATGATGTGGAG
>NZ_JACHVB010000036.1 GCF_014230085.1 Ruficoccus amylovorans
GTCGGGGCCGTCGATGAGGCCAGGGAGGTCCTCAGCCCCTTCCTCGTCGTCTCCGTGGCCATCCTCATCGGATCCATCGGCTACGCCGTGGGGGCGGTCAGGCGCTCCCCCTTCGTCCCCGAGTACCCCGAGCGCGAGCACCCCTACCGCTGAGGCGGTCAGGAGCTGCACGTATCCAAAACCCAATACAGCCCCGTCCCGGTCCCTCCAGGGCGGGGCTTTTTGCTTTCCAAACCCAACCACACAAAACCCACAACCCGAACCCAACAAACCAACCACCAACCGAAAGGAAACCCAACTCATGATCCACACATTACTGGAACCGCCCGCAGCGGCGGCCACCCTCCATCCCCAACCCCGCTGCAACCTCCTGCTGCACTGCGGCTCTCAGGCCGTCAACCGCAGCCGGATTGCGGAGGTCCCCACGCCGCCGCCCACCCACACCTGGCAACCCGTTGCCCACCTCACCGTCCTCAACACGGTCGAGCGGGCCCTGCTCGGGCGCGGCCTGGCCATCGTCAACAGCGCCTACGCCCTGGACAAGGAGGCCGACCGCTTCTTCGCCCTGCTGGAGATACGCACCGCCCGCGACGCCGGGGACTACAGCTGGATCGTCGGCGTCAGAAACTCCCACGACAAGAGCTTCCCCGCCGGGATCGTCGCCGGGACTCAGGTGCTGGTGTGCAGCAATCTGGCCTTCTCAGGCGAGATCAAGCTCGCCCGCAAGCACACCCGGTTCATCCTGCGCGACCTCGACGAGTTGGCCGACAACGCCGTCCAACGCCTCGTCGGGCGTTTCGGCGAACAGGCCCGCCGCATCGAAGCCTATAAGCAGGCCCGCCTCCGCGACACCCGCGCCCACGACCTCATTATCCGAGCTGTGGATGCAGGCGTCTGCTCCAACCAACACATCCCCAAGGTCCTCGACCACTGGAGAAACCCCGAACACCCCTGCTTCCGTGAGCGCACCCTCTGGTCCCTCCAGAACGCCTTCACCGAGGCCCTCAAGGGAAACCTCAACCTCCTGCCCACCAGAACCGAACGCCTCCACCAACTCCTCGACGCTCACGCCGGGGTTAACTGAGGAGCGGACGGCGGGAGGCAGCCTAAGGGCTGCCTCTGCTGTCCCCGGGCAGGTCGGAGGCTAACAATAAAAGAAGCCGCGCCTTCAGGCCGGCTTCTTTTTAGCTGGGAGC
>NZ_JACHVB010000037.1 GCF_014230085.1 Ruficoccus amylovorans
TTGCCGGTCTTTGTGGCTGTGCGGCAACGGTCTCTTCTCCTAAAGAGGAAGGCGGTGTTAACCCTGCTGAGCCCGGAGTGTCCTCTGGCCCACGGGCAGCGGTGCTGTGGACTCCCTTGGGGCAGGCGGCGAGGCAGACGGACGACCCGGCGGTCATTCGCAGCCTTGTGCGGGCCGGGGAGGATCCCAGCGGGAGAAACCGCTACGGTGCGACGGCGTTGATGTACGCGGGCCTCTCCAACCCCTCGGTGGCGGTCATTCAGGCCCTGATCGCAGCCGGGGCGGACCCGAACGATGCCGACGACGATGAGTTGACCCCGCTGATGTATGCGGCCCAGGAAAACACCCCCGAGG
The DNA here is from genome assembly GCF_014230085.1 of Ruficoccus amylovorans. Taxonomy (NCBI): domain Bacteria; kingdom Pseudomonadati; phylum Verrucomicrobiota; class Opitutia; order Puniceicoccales; family Cerasicoccaceae; genus Ruficoccus; species Ruficoccus amylovorans. The sequence goes on from NZ_JACHVB010000037.1 coordinate 355, forward strand.
TCGTTCGGGCCCTGCTGGAGGCGGGGGCGCTTCCGAATGCCCAAACCCAATACGGCTGGACCGCTTTGATGGCTGCTGCCGCCACCAACTCGCCTGCGGTCATTCGGGCACTGGTGGTGGGCGGGGCGGACCCCAACGGCACAGACGGATACGGGTTGACGCCGCTCATGCTGGCGGCGGCCCTGAATCCCGACCCCGCGGTGATCGAGGCCCTTGTGGAGTCCGGGGCAAAGGTGGAGGCGGTGGACGCTCGCGCAGACACGGCGCTTGATTACGCGCGTCAGCAGGACAACGCGGGGGCCGTCACGGTGCTCGTGGAGCTTGGGGGGAAATGACGTTGGAGGCGAGGTCACAGACAGTGCTCCCCTGTGCCCGGAGGCATCGCTCCGGTCGGCGGCGCCTGGCTTCCGTCCCAGTCAAGGGGCTGTTGTGCCTGCTGGGGCTTTTGGTCTCAGGGGCGGGGCAGGCGCAGGGGGCCGGGGCCTTCAATCCCTTCGAGGCAAGGATCGAAGCTGCTGATGGCCGGGAGGTAATGGCCCGCATTGTTGGGCACGACGGGAAGGTGCTGCGCTTTGTTCCCCTGCATCAGGAGCGGGAGTATGCCGTGCCCTTTGAGCAGCTCTCTGATACCACCCAAAAGCAGATACTGGAGTACTGTCCGACCAGCTTCCTCCAACTGGACGAGAACTGGGACCGCAAGAATTCTCACGCCGGACTGGACAACACGACCATCAAGGATCTGGTCATATTACTGGGGCAATGGCTAACTCGCAATGCGCCGCAACCTTCACGCTTCAACTCTGTCTTCAATTCCGCCTTTCTGGTGGAGTTCAGCTGGTTCGATCGTTCATGGCTTTACGGTCCTCTTCTGGACAGTCCGATCAAGCTCTTTGACGATATCTACTATCTGGAGTCTTTGCAGGAGGTCCGACACCGCTTGCACGAGGCCCTGGAGATGGGCAGGTCGCAGGCCGTCATCACGGACGGCTTTCCGATGAATTCCTTCCGCCTGTGGATGTTCCCTGTCCGCAGGGAGTATCGCTACGCCCGCGGCTATGAGAACCTGAATCGAATCAGCGGGTACAACACCCTTGGCATTATGGTAGATCGGCAGGATCAGATTGTCGCGGTCGAATGCCTGCGAACCAGTGATGTGCCGATGCTGGATCGATCCGACCTGTGGGAGGCGAACACGATCCACTTTCTGGGCCTGAAGAAGAAGTTCGCGGCCGACGCGACGGTTCTGGTCCATACGCCCACTGGTAGTCTTAAGAAAGAATTTGGCTCCTTTTCAGGTGAGGCTGCCCACCTCGGTTCTTTCTCGGGTGACGCGGTTCACATGACCGAGGTCATGTTTTTCAGTTCAGACCAAAACCCTATCAGATACAGCATATCCAATAAAAAGCCTCTCAGCTACAGTCGTATGTACATGCCTGATGGGTTGGCCCGCCTCATCGCCTACAACATATACATCAACTGGCGATGACCAGTCAGTCCAGGACAGTATTCTCAGTTTGATGCCCCAGATTTTCAACTACTCACCCCCAACGGATAAGGATCTATAAATGAATGTAGATGGATTCAAAGCGCTCCTTGAGAGCACGCTGGATGCGAAGTTCGCGCAGATCATGAGCGCCAAGCCCGCCAAGGAGCGTTTCCTGCACTATGTTGACGGGATCACGTTGACGACGGCGGTCCGCAACATTTTCAAGCACAAGCTGAAGGTGACGCCGCCGCAGGTGGAGGCGGCCTGCAAGCTGAGCGAGGCGGTGCTGGCCCCCTCGGGCCGGGAGCGTGAAAACCTGATCAAGGCGGCGGTTGGAGTCGGCGGCGGGGCCGCCGGGATCGCCATGGTTATCGGCGGGATCGGGGCGGCTCTCGGCTGGGGATCGGGTGCCGTGGCGGCCACGACGGCCTTCTTCATGGGCAGTTCCATCGCCGGTCCGGTCGGCTGGATCTCGACGGGCATCGCCATCGCGGCGGTGGCGGGGTACTTTGTGTTGACCGGCAGTCCGCAGAAGGACACCGAACGCTTCATGCGGGTGCTCAAGAACTCCGTCAACCAGGCGGTCGAGGCGATCTGGCCCCAGTACGGGGAGGCTCTTTCCGACTCGTAAGAACGGCCTCCCATGGAAGCGCTCGCCTACATCGTGCCGGGACAGTTCGCCTACCTGCACCTGCCCTCAGCCCAACTGCGTCACTTCGTGGACGGGCTGTTTCCGTTTTTTGCGAAGTTCCCGCTGGCGGACTCGCTGGCCTCCGGCGGTGGACACCGTTGGAAGGCCGGGCACGACCTGCTTCTCGACCTGCCGGGCACTTTCTCCCAGCACGGGATCGTGGAGGGCTACAGGCACGCGGGACACGTCCTGCTGACGGATTTCCCGACCAAGGCGGGCATCCCCATTCCCGGCTT
>NZ_JACHVB010000038.1 GCF_014230085.1 Ruficoccus amylovorans
GCGGGCATCCCCATTCCCGGCTTCTCACGGGCCGGCCTGGGGCAGTGGCTGGAAGGGATGGGGATTTCCAACGGCTGGCTGAATGTCAACGCCTGCGACGCCGGAGTCGGCCTGTTCGCGGTGGCCGAGGGCAGCGCGGACCTCATGCAGGCCTTCAGCGGCACGCTGGACATGGGGGCCTGGACGTTCGTGGATACCTTTGTCGAAGGCGGCGTGGAGGTCGTGCTGGGCTGCTGGTTGGAAAACCCGTTCCTGCTCGCCGGTGGGATCGAGAACGTGCTGGCGGGGGTGGTCTCGGCCTGGAAGACCTTCTCGGTCTACGTGGACCCGCAGAGCTTCTTCGGGGCGTCCCTGACCTCCGCGCTCATCGGGCTGACTGTCGGCTACGGGATCGCCGGGCAATCGCCCTCGGAGGCGTTGACGACGGCTCTCAGGATCGGTGTGATTGGCGGGCTCTTCAGTGTCTCGGCCGCGTTCGGCTTCGGTGCCATCGGGGGCCTGCTGGCTTGCCTGGCCGGGCGTGCCCTGGCCCGACGGCACCAGATGGCCGCGGACCGCCTGCTGACGGTCGATGCGACCAGCCTCGGGCTCTTGCTGGAGGAACTGGAGCGGGGCTCCCCGGACTTCCCGGTATTCCTGCGTTCGCTTGAGGGACGACTGCTTGTGGTGACTGCCCGGAGCCTGCCGGAGGATCAACCGGCACTGGAGCAAGCCTGCCTGCGGCTTCCCTGCGAGGCGGACGGGCTTGTCGGGAGTTGCTGGTCTCTGCGTGCCGATGGCAAGGGGCTGCATCTGCTAACCGCACCCCGGCAGGAGTTGTTCCCGACGGCCTTTTCCGGCCTGTGAGGTGGGAGTGGGGTGGTAGCGGTTAGCGGTTTTCTCGGGTGATCGATGGGCTTACGGCGTTCATAAGATTTGTTTATCCGAAATAAAAGGCTTGCCAGATTTTTTGTAATAAAATCTTACTGTGATTGGTTTTCCGAAGATAACCCTGTTTGCTATGAAATCTACTGCCCTGCCTCTTGTTGTCTTGCTTGCCACCTCTTCCGTCCTGAGTGCTCAGGAGCCCTCGGGGGGGACCCTGATCGAAATGTCCGGGATCGGCGGCTTTATTCTGACCGCGTACCTGCTGATGTTTCTGGGGCGCAGGAATCCGGAGGGGAAGCTGGCCCGCTTCGCGGCAAAGATTCTGCCCGGCAGGCGTTAACCTCGGAAAGGCTCCCCATGTTCCGAGTTAGCGCAGCCGTTTTCGGGCTTTCGCTAGCCCTCTTCACCGGCCCCTTGAGCGGGCAGGTTTCCTTGCCGTATGAGACGGATTTCGAGTCGGCGGCGGGGTATGTGCCCGGCAATCCGCCGGGCCTGGCTCCCTGGAGCGCGGGCGGTTCGGGCGCGGTAGTGACCGCGGTTGATTCGGCTTCGGCGGCGCAGTCGATTTTGTTTCCGGACGGGGTGTCGGGCTTTCTGAGGGGGAGCTTCGGCGGTGCTCAGCCGGGGGCGGTGACCTTTGTCGATTTTTACTTAAAACCCATGGCCGGGTCGCAGGAGAGCCTGCCGCAGGTTTCCAGTACGGAGACCTCGGCCATGACCGGCGTGGTGGAGAGTGCGGGCGCGGGCTGGCTGTACGCCGTGCATGGCGACGGGCAGGGCGGCGGAGAGTGGCAACTGGTGCCGCGCTCCTTTGCGTTGAACGACGGTGTATCCACAAACTGGATACGCCTGACCTACCGGCTCAACTACGCGACCAAGACCTGGGACCTGTACCTGGACGAAGACCTCGTGGCGACGGACTTGGGCTTTATTGACGATGTGCTGGAGAGTTTCAGCTCGTTCCGGCTCAAGGGCGGTGGGCTGGCACCGGTGTATTTTGACTTCTTCTACGCCGGGTACGACAACCCGATCTTCCTCGACAGCGACGGGGACGGCATGAGCGACGCCTACGAAATCGCCAGCGGCCTGAACCCGAACATGGACGACCGCTACGGGGACCTCGACTTTGACGGGATCGCGAACATCCACGAGTTCCTCTACGACCTGGCGGCGGGCAACCCGGACAGCGACGGGGACGGCGTGCATGACGGGTGGGAATTCGCCTTCGGGGGCGATCCGGCGGCGGCGGACAACTACACCCTGGCTGCGCTGCCCTACACGGACAGTTTTGAGAACCACCCCACGGCCAACGTGACCAGTGCGGGCGGTTGGGCCTATCAGGGAGGCAATGAGCCGCAGCTCAGCAGTGCCGAGGCCGCCGCTGGCAGTTACTCGGTGTTTGTCAACGCCTCCACCTCCTCGACGGCGCTTTATAATCTCTTCACGGCGGTGCCCGACACCGTGGTCTGGGTGGACTTCGCGCTCAAGCCGGGAATGCTGGCCGAGGAACCCGCCCTGAGTGCGGCGACATCGGCGGGCTTTTACTTTAACGACGAGGGGCTGCTGCGGGCTTTTGACGGCGCGGTCCTGCCGATGGGCGGCTGGCAGACACTGGCCCACGAGCACGTCCAGAGCGATCAGTGGCAGCGGCTCACCGTCCAGCTCAACTACACCACGCAGCGCTGGGCGGTGTACCTCAACGGGGTGCGCCTGGCCAATGGACTTGGCTTTGCCAACGCGGTGCCGTTCTTTCAGTCCTTCCGGATGACGGAGTCCGAGGGCGGTGAGACTTACCTGGACGCGGTGCAGGTCGGCTACACCGAGCCCGCCGATCTCGACAACGACGGTGACGGCCTGAGCAATGCCTGGGAAATCGCCGCTGCCGCTCACGGTTACGACCCGGAGAACGCCTACTCGGCCGACCCGACCGGCATGGTGCGCGATGATTATTACGACCTGGACCGGGACGGGCTGGGCACGCTGGCGGAGCTGGCCGCCGGGACCGACTTTACCAACCCGGACACGGACGGCGACGGCCTGCTCGATGGTGCCGAAAGCACACTGGGCGAGGACCCGCTGGTGGCGGGGAGTTTCAACGCGCTCAGCGCGGACAGCAACGGCATCTACTCCTGGCAGGCCGGATTCGAGCCCGCGGAGGGCTACAGCGTCGCCGCCCTGAGCGGGCAAAACCGTTGGCGTACCGACTCGGCGCTGGTGACCGTGAGCGCGGCGCAGGCGCAGGCCGGGACTCAATCCGTGACCCTGGAGACCGCGGCGAGCGAGGCGGTTTCCGCCGAGCAGTGGCTGGCTTCACCGGTCGGGGCGAGCGTGGTCTGGGTGAGCTTTTATGCCAAACTGACCCCCGGCGGCCTGCCCGACCTCTCGCAGCGCGAGACGCTCGGGGCGGCTTACTTCACGACCGACGAGGCAGGCACCCTGCACGTTTATGACGGGGGCAGCAGCCAGTGGCTGGATGCCGGTCTGGCCGTGAACGCGGCCAACTGGATGCGCTTCGATGTCCGCCTCGACTACGCGGCCAAGACCTGGAGCCTCTGGGCCGATGCGACGGAGGTTGCCCTTGACGTGGGCTTTGCCAACACGGCCATCGCCGGCTTCACGCGGGTCCGCTTCGAGCAGTTGAGCCAGTCCGAGAGCCAGGGCTTTATCGACTCGTTACGTGTGTCCACCGCCATGCCAGCGGAGCTCTCCCCGTGGGGCATGGTCCCCGAGGACTGGAAGCAGGCACTCGTCGATGCTGACGACTCCGACGCCATCACCAGCACGGCCCAGGTCCTGCCGGGAGATGATTACGACGGCGACGGCCTGAGCAACGAGGAGGAGTTCCGGCAGGGCAAATCGCCCACCGTGGCCGATGCCGATGTGCTGTACTACGTCTCGGCCGACACCGGCAATGACGTTTACTACAACGGCCTCAGCCTCTACCCCGGCCAGCCCAGCAGCCTGCACGGCCCCAAGGCCACCCTCTCTGGTGTCTTCGCTGCCGCCGCCGATGAAAGCCGCATCCTCGTGCAAGCCTCGTCCATCGCCTACGACGAGACCACCCTCAACCTCAACGGCAAAAACCTCACCCTCCGCCCCAACGGCGACGTTACCCTGAGGTAGTTTTTGCCCCCTTACGTGAGCCCGCTCCCGACCTCCCTGCACCCTTTACCCCGGACACCATGAATCTCCTCCACTGCCTCGCTGTCATGCCCTTGCTCGCCTTGCCCCTGATGGCGGAG
>NZ_JACHVB010000039.1 GCF_014230085.1 Ruficoccus amylovorans
TCCAACTGCTGCTTGCTGGCAATTTAACTTCACCTACAGTTACCCAAGAGAATTCATCTTGAGAAAGCTCCGAGGAATCAATTTCTCGCTCAAGCAAAGATCCCACTTCAGGATCCCAAACACCGCACATCAAAACACTCCCAGATCCAGTTAAATCCCCAAGTTTGACTCTTAACTGCAGAACATAAGTCTCGGTTGTACGATAGTCATCGATAGCCGAACGATCCCATTGAATCGACCAATTAGTTGACATACCTGGCTGATAAACAGCATAGCCGGAATCTGATAATGGCTCTTCAGTTAGACGGCAGGTTGCGGCTCCAACCTTAGGGAGTAATACATCCTTAATCTGAAGCTCAATGACACTAGGGGAACAATTTTCCTTACCGAACAGATTCATGCCGATTCTCCATTGAGTAAACTTTGTAGTCGTATCTGTTAAAGTTGGCTCAGCGAAACTCTTTATCTCGAATTTTTCGACATATTTCCGGAACTGATCCATGTCCTCGAGGTAAGCCTTTTTATCAGCCAAATTTGTTACACCATTCTCTAGACGTGCATACAGCAAGCAAGTTTCTTCACGCTCAACTTCTGCTAATAGAACAGGGTCATTAATGACTGCCGCTTTAGCCTGATCGATTAAAGCAAGCGCCTCATTGATAAATGCACGATCAAGATGCAACACAGCACCTTGGTTAGGCCTGTTAGAGCGGTGAAATGACTCCCATTCTTGATGTAATAATTGATTATACTTCCAGATCGAAGGGCCAGCGGCTCCATAATAACCAAAAGTAAAATCACGTAACAAATCATCCATTTCCAAAGTAGGGTCCCATGCCAACTTAGCCAATGCCCAATCCTTCATGGTTGCACGAGAACCACCTATACTAAGGAAGTTATCTTGGAAAAAGATACCAGAAATCCCCTGCTCCACCAAATATTTAAAGTTTTCTTCAATGACCTTGAAATTTGGAATCGGTGTTAGCCAATTAGCATTATCTCCAAAAGTATAGTCCCAGATGTGTATTTTGGCACCGATAGCACGCCATGATTCGAGAGCCTCTTGGAATTCTTCAGTTTCGGTAATATAAAAATATTTATTGTGCCAGACATGCCGATCTGTTGCCAACCAGATCAATGTATCCCCATCAGGGCGTATTGTTTTCGGCGGCATGAATGTCTGCAAATAAGCTAAGGTGCTTATCTGCACATCGGGGTATTTACGATGAATCAACTCAGCAACTTGATTCACAAAATTGATAAGCAACCCGGAATCATTCTCCTTTTCTGAAAATGCTAAACAGTCTTCGCAGCGGCACAGAACGCTTGATCCATCATTTTGCGAAATGCTGAACAAACGCGCATCAGGATCCGCATCAAGAATCTTAATTGCATTATCAGCAACAATCCGCAGCGCCTCTTCATTGCTCAAGCATATATTATTAAACTGCCTCTCCCCATTAATTAAAGCGAAATACTCAGGATGACTAGAGAGTAACTCTTTAGCTGGAGCCAATCGATAAAATGTATGAGCAAACAACTGTCTTCCTGGATAGCGAAGCATGCCTCCGTATGCCGAAGGAATCTCCAAAGACAAAGGATCCACCGCCGAACTGATCCGATTCATGATAGCCCAATCGGGATCCTGAGCCTCCACATGATATACATCACGCATCTCCAAAATCGGCGAATAAGACCGCGGAACAACCGATACCGTCAACTCTTCTTCATAAGGATAATAGGCAGGCACGAAGCGAGAATACCAGCGACACCCTAAGTCTTCTTCCAAAAATGCAATCACAGCATTAATGGGCCCCCGGCGTTCCCCTCCGGTAAAAAAAAGTGCATTACCAGAGGCCTGAAGCGCGTAGCCTTCTGCAGAAAGCTCAGGCACGAGAAGTCCACTAGCCTCCTTGAGTTTTGTATTTCCTACGCTTAAAACTGGCATCGACCTAAATTCCTCCGCATACAGGGGCTCAGGGATAATGTTAAAAGTGGCTCCGCTCATCGAATCGAGACCCTCCTTTAACATGTCAGCTGCTATTACTTCTTGAGAAGATGGGGTTTCCGGTAAAACGATGACTGCAGATGCCTGCTTATTTGTCGCGAATTCAAACAGTACACTTTGTCCCTTTGGCTCTAACACATTTGCAGATGCCAGCTTAAAGGAAGTCACCTGATCATTAACATCAGTTGAACCAGAAAACTGGAACCCTGCCGCAACGATCTCAGATTCTGTTGGAGCAAAAACATTGCCGTTGGCATCTCTAAACTGTCCATCGGTGATGACTTCAATGTTATTCACCACTAAATCATATGTTCCAGAATCCGCATAATAGGTCATTAATAAAGTATTTGGAAAGGCTGCAGTAGTCGTTGCAATGCCCCCAGACGTGCCTGAAGCATTATTGAGCACTTGACCGTCACCAACTACTTGCCAGTAATAATCACCAGCCCCGTCAATCCCAACATAGACTCCAAATGAACCTGCACCGCTATCGGGATCATTAAAACCAATCAGGCGATTACCTGCGAACTTATTAAAACCGACCCCGATCATTTCACTTGAACCTGCTGAAAATTGAGGAGCAAATCCTATCCCAATAACAGTTATAGTACTATTAACATATTCAACGTAAGAATATGCATCGGGACCATATCCTTGATATACTGCTCCAAAGAACCCGTAAGCACCAGGATTACCCGCATCAGGACTTTTCCAGGTGTAATCGCCACCGGGAGTCGTGGTCCCCGCAACTTTAGCATAGTTACCGACCGAGCTAAAATTTGCCTGCTCGACCACGACCTTAGAGTAGAGACTTGATACACTAAAAACAGCAACCAACGCACCGGTTCTGATAAAGGCTGAGATTTCCATAATTCGGATCACTAACGCGCAGTGAAGGACAGGTTTAGGCTTTGTAAGTTATCCATTCTAAGCGGCTAACAGATTGACGCATCTACTATCAACTAGTACTGGTCGATATTCGCATGGGCACACTTTCGCAAAACTAAATCGGCGATCAAACTCCACGCCAAAATCGGACTCATCTTCACATGAATCAAAAAGAGCCTGCGCATCAAAACATTCTTTGGAACCATTGAGAACGTCGTTAAAACTTAAATACGTATTTCTATCTGCGTCCACCTGATAGTTACATGCAGTCATAAAGTTCATGGAATTAATGAATGTCTACGTCAGATATTACAAATTTTGAGCATTAACGTTTTTATGAAATTTAACTTCAATTAGCTAGTTGAATATTTCTCGAATGCGGATAATGATCTGTTGATCTCAAATCATTTTTGCACATTGGCCTTCGATTGGACACTAGTGAATTTAAACATTAACTTCGCCTTAACAAAAAATACACTCCCGGCCTTCACTGCCTGATGCATTAATTTACTTCCCTATCTGGTTTTGCTCAAATATACAAAACATGATGCACCCAGGTGAGATGAATAGAACAAAGAAACAAAAATTATTTTTAGTATCCTACACAATCATCACCCTATTATTACGTTAGTAATATCTAAAAATAATGAATGAATAATGCCTTTCAGACATCCAGACACTTACGTGATATAATCAACTTGCGTGATATAAATGATATAATTCCAATCACACCTATGATCATGGCATAACTACCTGACTCAGGAATCGTTGATGTCAAACTAAATGAGGTAACCTGATCATTTGAATCAGTTGTGCCAGCAAACTGAAAGCCAGCCGCAACGATCTCTGATTCTGTCGGTGCGAAAACATTGCCAATAGCATCTTTGAGCTGTCCCCCGGACACCACCGTAATATTATTCACAATTAAATCATACTCACCCGAATCTGCATGATAAGTCATTAGTAAGGTATTTGGAAAGGCTGCAGTAGTCGTTGCAATGCCCCCAGACGTGCCTGAAGCATTATTCAGAATTTGACCGTCAGCAACGACCTGCCAAAAATAATCACCAGTTTCATCTATCCCAACATATGCGCCAAACGAGCCCACACCGCTAGCTGGCGTACTGAAACCAATTAAACGATTACCCGTGACAGTATTAAAACCTACTCCAATTATCTCATTCGAACCTGCCGTAAACTGAGGTGCAAACCCAATACCAACCATAGAAGTATTGCTATTAGTATATGATATATATGAGTACGCATCGGGACCGTATCCCTGATAGACGGTTCCAAAATAGCCGTAAGCACCTGGATTGCCCGCATCAGAGCTTTTCCAGGTATACTCGCCGCCTGGAGTCGTTGTTCCTGCTATTTTCTGGAAGTTAGGGACATCATTAAAATTAGGCTGATCAACAATGACCTCCGAACAGAGAGTTGAAGCGCTAGCAAAGGTGAGAAACGCGACGACAAGAGGGGTAGCGGTTGTGATTTTCATAATTTCATTTCCTTTAAATTTTATAGTGAAATCAATAGTTGAGCGGTATGCTAAACCACAAAACGATCTTCTACATAAAAAACAATACTTGGCAAACAGAGTTGAAGTTAATCATTTAACGGTCCCCTTCCGACTTCAGTGCCATTATCATTGCCAGAAGCAGACCTAGCACCTCGTGTTCTATTTCCTAGCCAACGAACCACTCGCATCCCACACTAGGCCAGGTGTGGCGTAGCCTCCTAGAGCCGCACCATTGTGCTTGAGACGCAGGGAGGCAGAACCCAACCATAAGTATGAAACGAAAGAGATACACCGAAGAGCAGATCGTTGCGATTATGCGCGAGGCAGACGAAGGTCGTAACATGGATGACGTGTGCCGCGAGCACAACGTGAGCAAGGCCAGCTTCCACCGCTAGAGGAGCAAATACGGACAGACACAAGCGCGAGGTGGCCGAGTCGGGGTATGTGCTCGCTACGGGCCGCCTGCCGGTATTTTCGTCTGCACTGGTCGAGCTTCTGCTACCGGGCTAAAACCGCCACCGACAAGATGGTTCGCCTCGTGCGAGCAATCATCGAGGCGAGCCGGATCTGGTCGGCCCCCACTTTTCGTACCAGAGCGATGAGACGCTGGCTGGGTAGGATTATGTTGGTTGGGTTATGGTTTGCGGGAGTGCTTGGTGCAGTGAGCCCGTAGGGCGAACGGAGCCAAGCACTGCCTTGGTTTGATGCCAGAGTTTGGCAAAGGCGTCGGGGGATATAAAGCCCAAACGGCTGTGCGGATGCTGGCTGTTGTATTTGCGTCGCCAGTTTTCGATGACGACGCGCGCTTCGGTCAGGGAGAGGAACCACTCCTGCTTGAGGCACTCGTCCTGCAGGCGGTTGTGGAAGCTCTCCACGTGAGGGTTTTGCCAGGGCGAGCCCGGCTCGATGTAGAGGGTTTTGATGCGTTTGGATTCCAGGTAGTCCTTGGTCGCCGTAGCGATAAACTCCGGCCCGTTGTCGGAACGGATGTGCTCGGGAGCACCGTGCTTGGCGATGGCTTTGTCCAAGGCCGCGACGATGTCGGCTGACTTCAGCCCGCGAGCCACCGTCAGGCTGATGCACTGGCGGGTAAACTCGTCGATCAGACTGAGCACCCGCAGAGGCGCTCCATTGTCGGTGCGATCCGCCACGAAGTCCCAACTCCACACGTGCCGCGGATGCGTCGCCGCGGTCGGGATCTTGCCGGTGGACTTGCCCTGACGCCGTTGCCGGGGGCGCGGCGGCTTCACGCCCAGCCCTTCAGCCCGGCGTACCTTTTGTACCAGCTTGCGGCTGACCTGCCAGCCTTCGTTGGCCAGCAGCGCTCGTACGCGACGATAACCGTAGCGCGGGTTGGTCCGGCTCACCGCGATGATCGCACGCACGAGGCGAACCATCTTGTCGGTGGCGGTTTTAGCCCGGTAGCAGAAGCTCGACCAGTGCAGACGAAGATACCGACAGGCGGCCCGTAACGAGCACGTTCCCGACTCGGCCACCTCGCGCACCGCTTCGCGCTTGTGCCCCGGGCTTACCATTTTTTTGCGTTTACCTGCTCCAGTACTTTGATGTTCAAAAGCTGGTCGGCCACCAGTTTCTTCAGCTCGGCGTTCTCGCGCTCAAGCTCCTTCAGACGCTTCACATCGCGCAGCTCCATCTGTCCGTACTTGCTCTTCCAACGATGGAAGCTCGCTTTGCTCACATTGTGCTCGCGGCAAACATCGTCCACGCTGCGGCCTTCGTCTGCCTCGCGCAGGAGCGCCACGATTTGCTCTTCGGTGTATCTCTTTCGTTTCATACTTCTGGTCGGGTTCTACCCGCCAGGGTCTCAAACGCAATGGTACGATTCTAGGAGGTCACGCCA